>NZ_JACSMO010000014.1:0-54391 GCF_018618695.1 Exiguobacterium sp. s127
GTAGTTGGGGGCTTCCCCCTGTGAGGATAGGACGTTGCCAGGCAATTGAAAAAGACCGATCTGCATCTTGCAGGTCGGTCTTTTTGTGTATGTTCATTTAGAGTTAAATTATTTGCAATTCACTTTTAAGATGATTACTATTAAATCAAACAATAGTCAAAGATGGTCAGAGAGGTGGTGCCCATGCAAAACATCACAGATATCATCGAAGCCTATTTAAAACAAATCTTAAATGATGAAACAAAAGTTGAAATCAAACGTCAAGAAATTGCCCAGCGTTTTGATTGTGTTCCTTCCCAAATCAATTATGTCATCAACACACGTTTTACAGTCGAAAAAGGCTATTTTGTCGAAAGTAAGCGTGGTGGTGGAGGGTATATCCGGATTCAGAAAATCGTTTTGCTAGATAGTCACGATCTCTTAGACGAGATGAGTGCCTGGGTCGGTGATCAATTAACCGAACAGGCTGCTGAAGATTATTTGATTCGATTAATGAATGAACAATTATTAACGCGACGTGAAGCGATTATCATCCAAGCGTTGTTACGAAAAGAAAGTCTACCGATGGATGTAGAAGATCAACACCGGATGCGAGCGCATCTGATGCAATCACTTCTCCAAACCATCAAGCGATTGTAGCATTGGAGGAATGCCATATGCGATGTCAACGTTGTTTAGAGCGCGAGGCAATCGTACGTGTCAAACTTCCACAAGAAACGGAAGGAGCAGAGCGTGTTTTATGTTCTGTATGTGTCCGAGAGCTTGCGCGCGAGTATCAAGGTACAACGTGTCCTTCTTGTGGTATGACACGACAACAGTTGTTGCATTTGAGAAAAGTTGGTTGTGCGACGTGTTACACCGTATTTAAGGATGAAGTCGATGGAATGGTCCGTCAATTCCAGCATGGCCACTCCAAACATTATGGATCACGCCCTGATGAAGAATCAGTCGAAAAGCGTTTGAAGCAACAGTTAAGCCGGTTAAAAGAACAACTCAATCGGAAGGTCTTGTCAGAAGATTACGAAGAAGCTGAACTGATTAAACAACAGATTGTTAGCGTCGAGGAGGATTTGCGCCATGTTTAAAGAATTATTGACGCATCCTTTAAGTGAAAAAATGAATCAACAAGCCCCTTATGATGACATCGTCGTCTCGACACGGATTCGTTTAGCTCGAAATGCGATGCAATATCCGTTCTCGACGATGCTGTCGGAAAAAGAGGCGAATGAACTGATTGATGAAACGGAACGCCAGTTGAGTGGACTAAAAGGATTCCGATTTGGACGGGTCGACCAGGCGGATGCGCTGACACGGACTGCTTTAGTGGAAAAACACTTAATCAGTCCCGCACTTGCATCCCATCCACGGACGGGATTGTTCATTAGTGAAGATGAACAGATTAGCGTCATGGTGAATGAAGAAGATCATTTCCGGATTCAAACATTGTTTCCGGGTCTACAACTCGAAGAAGCTTTTCGGATCGCGAAACAAGTCGATCAATTGATTAGTGAACGTTTTAAGATTGCCTTTGATGATACACTCGGTTATTTGACAACCTGTCCGAGCAATGTCGGGACGGGACTTCGCGCTTCTGTCATGCTGCATCTACCTGGACTTGTCTTGACGAATCAAATTCAAGGATACGTCAAGCACTTGAGACAGCTTGGTTTTGCGATTCGTGGCCGGTATGGTGAAGGCAGCGACGCCTCTGGGCGGATGTTTCAACTGTCGAATCAACGGACTCTTGGAGCGAGTGAAGATATGCTGATTACGGATTATCTTTTTGCTGTTGAAGCATTAATTGAGGCAGAACAGGCCGCAAGAAAAGGATTAATGGAGATGTATCAAGAAGAACTAGAAGACCGGTTATACCGGTCGTATGGCATTTTAACATCCGCCCGTTTAATTACGGCACGAGAAGCAACGGAACGTCTATCCGATGTTCGCTTAGCAGATGGGCTAGGATTAGCTGTCAATCTCGCACCGAATGTGTTTCATCATTTACTTGTATCCTTACAAACAGGTTTTCTACAAAAGCATTTCGGGAATCAATTAACAACAAGAGAACGGGACATCGAGCGAGCGAATGTGATTCGTCAGATGTTAACCGAACAGAAACACAGGGATCACACACAAGGAGGTTTTGCGTAATGATGTTTGGACGATTCACAGAACGTGCCCAACGCGTACTCGCACTTGCACAGGAAGAAGCAGTACGACTCGGACACCATAATATCGGGACAGAACATATTTTACTCGGGCTTGTACGTGAAGGAGACGGGATTGCTGCGAAAGCTTTAACAGCACTCGGACTCAGTTCAGATAAAATTCAAATGGAAGTCGAAGCATTGATCGGTCGTGGACAAGATGGTGCGACGACGATTCACTATACGCCGCGCGCAAAAAAAGTCATCGAACTTTCAATGGATGAAGCACGTAAGCTCGGTCATTCGTATGTCGGCACGGAGCACCTCTTACTCGGCTTGATTCGTGAAGGTGAAGGTGTTGCGGCACGCGTCTTAAACAACCTTGGAATCAGTCTTTCTAAAGCACGTCAGCAAGTATTGCAACTGCTTGGGAACAGCGAAACGACAGCTAACGCATCACAAGCAGGCTCAGGCGTCGCGACGCCAACGCTAGATGGCTTGGCACGCGACTTGACGCAACAAGCACGTGAGACACGTCTCGACCCAGTCATCGGACGCGCAAAAGAAATTCAACGTGTCATCGAAGTCTTGAGTCGTCGGACGAAAAACAACCCGGTTTTGATTGGGGAGCCAGGTGTTGGTAAAACAGCTGTCGTCGAAGGACTCGCCCAACAAATCATCAACAATGAAGTGCCGGAAACGTTACGGAATAAACGCGTCATGGTTCTCGACATGGGGACGCTCGTCGCCGGGACGAAATACCGTGGTGAGTTCGAAGACCGTTTGAAAAAGGTCATGGATGAAATCCGTCAAGCTGGAAACATCATTCTCTTCATCGACGAATTGCACACATTGATTGGTGCAGGTGGAGCAGAAGGCGCAATCGATGCGTCAAATATTTTAAAACCATCACTCGCGCGCGGTGAACTCCAATGTATCGGTGCGACGACACTTGACGAATACCGCAAATATATCGAAAAAGATGCAGCGCTTGAGCGTCGTTTCCAACCAATTCAAGTCGCTGAACCAACAGCGAACGAAGCAACACAAATCTTGTTTGGTCTTCGTGACCGTTATGAAGCCCACCACCGTGTCACGATCACGGATGAAGCGATTCAAGAAGCGGTGACGCTTTCTGACCGTTACATCTCAGACCGTTTCCTACCGGATAAAGCAATCGACTTGATTGACGAAGCGGCTTCAAAAGTTCGTCTTCGTTCATATACAGCACCACCGAACTTAAAAGAAGTCGAAGCAAAACTTGAAGGCATCCGAAAAGATAAAGACGAAGCCGTCCAAAGCCAAGAATTCGAAAAAGCAGCAAGCTTACGCGACACAGAGCAAAAACTTCGCGATGAGCTCGAGCGCTTAAAAGAAGAATGGCAGAACAAACAAGGCAATGAGAAGCTTGAAGTCACAAAAGATGATATCGCGCAGGTCGTCGCGAGCTGGACGGGTGTACCCGTAACGAAAATCGCTGAAGAAGAAACCGATCGTTTGCTCCGTCTCGAAGAAATTCTTCATAGTCGGGTCATCGGTCAAAATGAAGCGGTCAAATCAATCTCAAAAGCAATCCGTCGCGCACGTGCCGGACTCAAAGATCCTAAACGTCCAATCGGTTCATTCATCTTCCTCGGTCCAACGGGTGTCGGTAAAACAGAGCTTGCCCGTGCCGTCGCAGAATCGATGTTTGGTGACGAGGATGCCATCATCCGAATCGACATGTCAGAATACATGGAGAAACATGCAACAAGCCGACTCGTCGGTTCACCTCCTGGATATGTCGGATATGAAGAAGGCGGTCAATTGACTGAAAAAGTACGCCGTAAACCGTACTCCGTCATCTTGCTTGATGAAATTGAAAAAGCTCACCCTGAAGTCTTCAACATCTTGCTTCAAGTGCTCGATGATGGACGTCTTACGGATTCAAAAGGCCGGACAGTCGATTTCCGTAATACGATCATCGTCATGACGTCGAACGTCGGTGCAAGTGCCCTCAAACGGAATAAATACGTCGGGTTCACAGTGTCGGACGATACGGACCGCGAATACAAAGACATGAAGGGGAAAGTGATGGACGAACTGAAGAAAGCCTTCCGTCCTGAGTTCTTGAACCGGATTGACGAAACGATCGTCTTCCACTCACTTGAGAAAAAACACATCGAAGAGATCGTCAAACTCATGGCGAAGACTCTCGAAAAACGCCTTGCGGAACAACAGGTTCACTTTGAATTGACACCTGCCGCGCTTTCGAAGATTGCCGACATCGGATACGACCCAGAATACGGAGCTCGCCCAATCCGTCGTGCACTTCAACGAGAAGCTGAGGATCGTTTGTCGGAAGCATTGCTTGCGGGAGACATTCAAAAAGGAGAACGTGTTGCACTTGATGTAGAAAACGATGAATTCATCGTCCGCCGCCACCAAGTGGAACCGGCAACGACAGAATAAGTGATCAACAGGGTCCAGCTTTCGCAAGTACGAAGCGAAAGCTGGGCTTTTTCTTGGATAGAGAAAGGATGAACAGAGTGGCTAAAATGAAGACGAAATTTGTTTGCCAAAGCTGTGGGACGGAGTCACCGAAATGGATGGGACGCTGCTCCGGCTGTGGGGAATGGAATACGATGGTCGAAGAAGTCGTCGAGGAGAAGAAAGCACGACGCGGTTCCGCTTTTGTCCATACGACGACGAAACAATTGAAACCGGAACGTCTCGCAAATATCGTCTCACAAGAAGAAAGTCGTGTCTTCACGGGGAGTAGTGAATTTGACCGTGTGCTCGGCGGCGGGATTGTGCCCGGATCGATGGTCCTCGTCGGAGGTGACCCGGGAATTGGGAAATCGACGATTCTGTTACAGACAAGTGCGCGCCTTGCACAACGCGGCGAAAAAGTCCTCTATATCTCAGGTGAGGAATCGCTCAAACAGACAAAACTCCGCGCTGAACGGCTCGGTTTACCGACTCAAGACTTATTCGTGCTCAGTGAAACGGACATGAATATGATTGAGCGGGTCGTCGACGAAGAAAAACCAGGCTTTTTAATCATCGACTCGATTCAAACGGTCTATATCGATGAAATTCAGTCTGCCCCTGGTAGCGTCACGCAAGTACGTGAATGTACGGCGATGCTGATGAAAATCGCGAAGAGTCGCGGCATTGCCATCTTTATCGTCGGTCACGTCACGAAACAAGGTTCGATTGCCGGACCTCGTTTACTCGAACACATGGTCGATGCCGTCCTGTACTTCGAAGGGGAACGTCACCATACGTTCCGGATCCTCCGTGCCGTCAAAAACCGGTTTGGTTCGACGAACGAGATTGGAATCTTTGAAATGCGGGAGTCTGGTTTAGAAGAAGTCTTGAATCCATCGGAAATCTTCCTCGAGGAGCGGACGTCCGGTGTATCGGGTTCGACAATCGTTGCTTCGATGGAGGGGACACGGACTGTTCTCGTTGAGTTACAAGCCCTGATTTCACCGACATCATTCGGTAATCCACGCCGTATGGCAACAGGGATTGACCAAAATAAAGTGGCCTTGCTGATGGCAGTGCTTGAGAAACGATCTGGTTTACTGCTCCAGACACAAGATGCCTATTTGAAAGCAGCTGGTGGCGTCAAGCTCGATGAACCGGCGATTGACCTCGCCGTCTGTGTCGCGATTGCCTCGAGTTTTCGCGACAAGCCGACACGTCCGACAGATGTCGTCATTGGTGAAGTAGGTTTGACGGGAGAAGTCCGGCGCGTCTCACGGATTGAGCAACGCGTCGCAGAAGCTGCGAAGCTCGGATTCACACGAGCCATCATTCCGAAAAACAATCTCGGGGGATGGACCTATCCGGACGGCATCACGGTCATCGGTGTCGAAAGTGTTGACGAAGCGTTACGCGAAACCATCCCGTTTTAAACGCCTGAAATGTAGGAAAAGATGGGGAGGCTGTAATGGATATGTAAACAGTTTCCCCACCTTAAGGCGTAGGTGATTCAAATAAATACATGTTACAATGAACTTAAAATAATAGAAGGAGGTGGGAAGATTGAAAATCATCATTCGAATCTTTTTCGCGTTACTCGGTCTTGCGCTTGGTGTCTTGTTATTGCCCCAGTTATTTCAATTAATTGAAGCGGCGACAGGGATGACTTTCCCGGAATGGTTGATGACGACATACGTAACCGGAACGATTGGTGCACTCATATTTTTATTAATTGGATTATTCATTACGGATGCGGTTATTCGACTTCTCCGATTTTTAGAAGAAAAACTAGTAAAGGCGCCCGCTGCAGATTTATTCTTTGGAACATTTGGTCTCTTGCTAGGTCTCGTGATGGCATTTCTCGTCAGCATGTTGATTGAACTTGTCGGGATTCCGCTGCTTAGTAATGTCTTAACCATTTTCGCGACTGCCTTATTCGGATACCTCGGCTTTACGGTCGGATATCGCAAACGGCATGAGTTGACGAAAATCTTTTTACGGTCAAACAGTAGTAACTCGGATAAAAAGTCGACACCGGAACCCGTTGTTGTCGCAAAATCAAACAGTAAAGTACTCGATACGAGTGTTATCATCGATGGACGGATCACAGATATCGCGAAGACCGGATTTGTTGAAGGGAAACTGATCGTTCCGCAGTTCGTGATTGGGGAACTTCAATACATTGCCGATTCATCGGATACATTAAAACGAAATCGTGGACGCCGGGGGCTTGACGTCTTAAAAGAACTCCAATCAATCCCTGGAATGGAAGTCGAAATTTATGATGGTGACTTCGAGGATGTACCAGAAGTCGACATCAAACTGATTAAGCTGGCAGAGTTGATGAAAGGAATTGTCGTTACGAACGATTACAACTTGAATAAAGTGTGTGAAGTCCGGAACGTACCCGTCTTGAACATCAATGATTTAGCAAATGCCGTCAAGCAAGTTGTGATTCCGGGTGAAGAGATGATGGTGCTTGTCATCAAAGAAGGAAAAGAGCAAAAGCAAGGGATTGCCTACCTCGAAGATGGCACGATGGTCGTCGTCGAAGGTGGTAAACACTTGATTTCGAAAACGATTGGTGTTGTCGTGACGAGTGTCCTTCAGACGTCTGCTGGACGGATGATTTTTGCGAAGCCACAAGAAAAATAAGGGACTGCCACAACTGTGGCAGTCTTTACTTATGAGAAAAGAGGGAATGCAGTGATAGAACAGACATACCGCGTCGTCATTCCGGCAGCTGGTGCCGGAAAAAGAATGGGCGCAGATCGTAATAAACTGATGCTGCTGTTACGGGACCGTTCAATCATTGAGTGGACACTCGATGTGTTTGAAGCCGATCCCTTATGTGAAGAAATCATTCTTGCCATCAATCCGGCGGAACAAGTCTGGTTTGAGCAAGTGACGGACCGATACGCAACGCCTGTACGCCTTGTTGCCGGAGGACGGGAACGGCAAGAAAGTGTCTTACGCGGACTGGAAGTCATCGAAGCACCCGGTATCGTGTTGATTCATGACGGCGCCCGGCCATTCATCGAACAGACAGCGATTCATGCCGTCGTCGCGGCGGCAGTCGAGCACAAAGCAGCGATTCTCGCCGTCCCGGTCAAAGATACGGTCAAACGGATCATCGGAGAGACGATCGTCGAAACGGTTCCGCGTGACGAACTGATGGCAGCTCAAACACCGCAAGCCTTCGATCTCGACACGATCCGAACCGTCCATCAAAAAGCAGCAGAACACTATTTAGGTACAGATGATGCAAGTTTGATAGAATGGGACGGAGGAAAGGTGACGCTCGTCACCGGTCAGTATGAAAATATTAAAGTGACGACACCGGATGATTTATGGTTTGGTGAAGCGATCTTAATGAAACGAGGGAAATAACGATGATTCGAATTGGACAAGGTTTTGATGTACATGCATTCGCAGAAGATCGGAAACTCATTTTAGGTGGGATTGAAATCCCACATACGAAAGGATTACTCGGTCACTCGGATGCGGACGTCTTGCTCCATACGATTGCGGATGCAGCACTCGGAGCGATTGCAGAAGGGGATATCGGCAAACATTTTCCGGACACCGATCCTGAGTTCAAAGATGCGGACTCTGCTAAACTGCTCGAACATGTCTATGCACTCGTCAAGCGTAAAGGATATGAATTGAGTAACTTAGACGCGACCGTCATCGCGCAAGCGCCTAAATTACGCCCGTACATCGATACGATGCGTGCGCGGATTGCGGAACTGCTTGAAGCGGACATCGAGCAGATCAATGTCAAAGCGACGACGACGGAATGGCTCGGGTTTACAGGGCGCGAAGAAGGAATTGCGTGCCAAGCTGTGATTCTGCTGAAACGAATCGAAGAATAAGGTATACTAATTAAGCGAATTTGAGACTAAAGGAGTGATCGGCAATGGCAGAAGTACGTGTACGTTATGCACCAAGTCCGACCGGGCACCTTCATATTGGGAATGCACGGACGGCTTTATTCAACTACTTGTTCGCACGTCATGCGGGCGGGAAAATGATTTTACGGATTGAGGATACGGACCAAAAACGAAACATTGATGGTGGCGTTGAAAGTCAGATGAAGTACCTCGAGTGGCTCGGAATCGATTGGGATGAAGGTCCAGGCCGCGGTGGCGATTACGGTCCTTACTTCCAAATGGAACGGCTTGATCTTTATCAAAAATACACAGACGAGTTACTTGAAAAAGGACTCGCCTACCGTTGCTACATGACCTCGGAAGAACTTGAGGCGGAACGTGAAGCACAAATTGCACGTGGTGAAGCACCGCGTTATTCAGGTGCACACCGAGATTTATCGCAAGAACAAGAAGACGCATTCGTCGCGGAAGGACGGACACCATCGATTCGGATTCGTGTACCGGAAAGCGTGACATATACGTGGAACGATATCGTCAAAGAAGACGTATCGTTTGAATCAAAAGACTTCGGGGACTGGGTCATCGTCAAAAAAGACGGGATTCCGACGTATAACTTCGCCGTTGTCGTCGACGATCACTTGATGGCAATCAGCCATGTCTTACGTGGAGACGACCACATCTCGAACACGCCGAAACAGATGATGATTTATGATGCGTTCGGTTGGGAGTATCCAACATTTGGTCACATGACGCTCATCGTCAACGAAGAGCATAAAAAACTGTCGAAACGTGATCAATCAATCATTCAGTACATCGAGCAGTATAAAGACCTCGGGTATCTCCCGGAAGCGTTACTTAACTTCGTGACGTTGCTTGGTTGGTCGCCGGTCGGAGAACAAGAAATCTTTACGAAAGAAGAATTCATCGAGATCTTTGATGCGTCCCGCCTGTCGAAGAGTCCAGCTGTTTTCGATCAACAAAAACTCGCTTGGATCAATGGGCAGTACATGAAACATCAATCGTTCGAAGAAGTATTCGAAGCGAGTCTTCCATTCCTTCAAGCAGCAGGACGCGTCTCAAACAAGCCGTCAGCAGAAGAACTCGACTGGGCGAAGAACCTCGTCGGACTTTACCGTGAGCAGATGACACACGGAGCGGAAGTCGTTGAGCTTTCAGAGATGTTTTTTGAAGATGAAGTGGTGTATGATGAAGAAGCAAACACTGTCTTGAGTGGCGAAACGGTTCCGACCGTCTTAGCTGAATTCGCGAACCAATTGCGGACACTTGAAGAGTGGACGCCGGAAGCGATCAAAGCATCGATTAAGGCAACACAAAAAGCAACCGGTCAAAAAGGAAAAAATCTGTTCATGCCAATCCGCGTCGCAACGACGGGGCAAACACATGGTCCAGAACTTCCGAATACGATTCAACTATTAGGAAAAGACCGCGTACTTGCGCGACTAGACGTATAAATAAAGCGTAGATGAGGAAAGTAGTGTCAATGTTTCTTCTCCAGAGACAAGCTTGTGTGGTGCGAGAGCTTGAAGAAAATTGCCATGAAATGCCCCTCTGAGTGCTACCCGAAATCAGTGAGAGTAGGCGTAGACGTATCTCCGGCGTTAACGGACACGGAGAGGGACGATTGATTCGTCCAAACAGAGTGGGACCGCGCTAATTAGCGTCTCTGTGCAGCGATGCACGGAGGCGCTTTTTCTTATGGAGAGGAGATTGAACATGACACGTATACGAGAAGACATTCGCAATGTATTCAACCAAGACCCGTCTGCACGCAGTAGCATTGAAGTCATCTTGACGTACCCCGGCTTACATGCGATTTGGATGCACCGTGTAGCCCATCGGTTATGGAAGTTGAACTTAAAGTTACTGGGGCGAAGCATTTCACAGTTCAGCCGCTTCTTGACAGGGATCGAAATTCATCCGGGTGCGACGATTGGTCGTCGCTTCTTCATCGACCATGGGATGGGTGTCGTCATCGGAGAAACAGCCATCATCGGCGACGATGTGACGATTTTTCAAGGCGTGACGCTCGGCGGGACGGGCAAAGAGACGGGCAAACGTCATCCGACGCTCGGTAATGGCGTGCTCGTTTCAGCCGGAGCACGTGTACTCGGTGATATTTCGGTCGGGGATGCATCAAAAATCGGGGCAAGCTCAGTCGTCCTAAAAGACGTCCCTGCTAACGCAACCGTCGTCGGGATTCCGGGACGTGTCGTCATCCAGGACGGAATGAAAGTCGAGGCCCCTCTCGATCACCGTCTACCGGATCCCGTTAGTGAGTGCCAGGAACGGATTGAAATTGAAATCGAAGAACTAAAACGGGAAATTGAACGAATCAAAGGAGGACTTCGGAATGATACAACTCTACAACAGCATGACCGGAAAAAAGGAACCATTTAAACCGTTAGAAGAAGGTAAGGTCAAGATGTACGTCTGTGGACCGACCGTCTATAACTATATCCACATTGGTAATGCCCGCCCGGCAATTGTCTTCGATACAGTCCGCCGCTACTTTACGTACCGCGGTTATGAGGTTCAGTACGTCTCGAACTTTACGGATGTCGATGATAAAATCATTCGGACGGCAAATGAACTCGGTGAAGATTATCATGACTTAACGAAACGTTTCATTGCCGCGTATCATGCAGATACGGGCGCTTTGAACGTCCAACAAGCGGACGTCCATCCGCTCGTTACGGAGACGATGGATGATATCATCGACTTCATCAAAGTTCTCGTTGAAAAAGGGAATGCCTATGCTTCAGGCGGAGATGTCTACTTCCGGACACGGAGTTTTGAGACGTATGGTCAGTTGAGTCAGCAATCGATTGATGAATTACAATCGGGCGCGCGGATTGAAGTCGGCGAGAAAAAAGAAGATCCACTCGATTTCGTTCTTTGGAAAGCCGTTAAGCCGGACGAACCGTCTTGGACAAGTCCATGGGGTGAAGGACGTCCGGGCTGGCACATCGAGTGCTCGGCGATGGCAAAGAAATACCTTGGCGATACGATTGATATCCATGCCGGTGGACAAGACTTGAAATTCCCGCACCATGAAAATGAAATTGCCCAGTCGGAAGCATGCAATTCTCAAAAATTCGCGAACTACTGGATGCACAATGGATTCGTCAACATCGAAAACGAGAAGATGTCGAAATCACTCGGAAACTTTTTGACGGTCCATGAAGCGATTCAAGTCGTCGATCCAATGGTCTTACGCTTCTTCATGCTGTCTGTTCAGTATCGTCATCCGATCAACTACAGCCGTGAGCTGATTGATCAAGCGGTCAACGGTCTCGCGCGAATTCGGGAGTCGGTCGCAAACGTCGAGCATCGTCTCGCGATGACGGCAGATCTCGGAACGGCAAACGAAAAATGGTTAAAGCGGATTGAAGACATCAAGCAACATTTCATCACGTCGATGGATGATGACTTCAATACAGCGAACGCTGTAACGGATTTGTTCGATTTATCGAAAGAAGCAAATCTTTATCTTGCAGAAGCACAAGCGTCAAAAGAAGTTCTTGAGCGCTTCCTGACCGTTTTCAATGAATTGTCGGGCGTATTAGGTGTAACGTTGACGGTCGACCGCGGACTGCTCGACGAAGAAGTCGAACAGTTGATCACAGAACGAAACGAAGCACGGAAAAATCGTGATTTCGGACGGGCAGATGAAATCCGCGATCAGTTACGCGACCAGGGCATCTTGCTTGAAGATACAGCACAAGGGATGCGGTGGAAGCGCGGATGAAGAACTATAAACAATTGAACGCGCTCGCGCTCGCCTATATGGGAGATGTCGTCTATGAGATGCATGTAAGAGAGCGACTACTTGACCGTGGTTTCGTCAAACCAGGCGAGTTGCATAAAGCAGCGGTCCAGTATGTCCGGGCGCAAGCACAGGCGACCGTCGTTACACATTGGCTCAATCAGGGAACACTGACAGAAGAGGAACAAGCCGTCGTCCGGCGTGGGAAAAATGCGAAGTCCGGTTCTGTACCAAAAAGTACGGATGTCCATACGTACCGCTACGCGACGGCGTTCGAAGCATTGTTAGGCTACATTTATCTTTCAGAAGGAGGGGATCGTCTTGAAGAACTCATCGGGCAAGCGTTCGAATTACTCGAAGCCGAAACGACAGACGGAAAATAACCCAGTCGATCAAGGACAGCGCCCTAAGACTGGCGAAAAACGAAAACGTGTTGAAAAGAAACAAGAGGACCCGGTCGTCATCGAACCACTCGCGGAAGGGCAGGATTTCCTTTACGGACGAAATCCTGTTCTCGAAGCGTTACGAAGTGGACGCGAAATGAATAAACTCTTTATCCAGGAAGGTCAACAAAAAGGTCCACTCGCCGTCATCCACGCGATGGCGCAAGAAGCGAATGTCCAAATTCAAATCGTCCCCCGTTCAAAACTGCATGGTCTGACAGGGAGCGACAACCATCAAGGTGTCGTTGCGGCAGTTGCCGCCTATGAATACGCGGAACTCGACGATATCTTTGCCCTAGCAGAGAAGAAGGATGAGACACCACTCATCGTCTTACTCGACGAGCTGGAAGACCCGCATAACCTCGGTTCGATTCTTCGGACGGCAGACGCTGTCGGAGCGCACGGGGTCATCATTCCGAAACGCCGCTCGGTCGGATTGACACAAGTCGTCGCAAAAGCATCGACGGGTGCAATCGAGCATATTCCGGTCGTTCGCGTGACGAACTTAACGCGGACGATGGAAGACCTCAAGAAAAAAGGGCTTTGGTTCGTCGGGACGGATGCGCGTGAAAGTGATGATTACCGGACGCTTGACGGAACGATGCCGCTTGGAATCGTCATTGGTAGTGAAGGAAAAGGGATGAGTCGCCTCGTCCGAGAGAAATGTGATTTCCTTGTCCACCTTCCGATGGCGGGCCATGTCACGTCACTCAATGCTTCCGTTGCCGCGTCACTCTTATTGTATGAAGTGTACCGGACGAGAAAGCCGTACGCGCGATGAAATATGACCGTCTGATCGTTGATGGCTACAATATCATTGGCGCATGGCCGGAATTCCGGACATTGCGGGAGCAAGATTTTGAATTAGCACGGGAACGATTGGTCGATGCAATGGCGGAATATCAGGCAGTGACAGGAATTAGTGTCACCATCGTCTTTGATGCCTATCTTCAGCCAGGGCGCGAGTCACGCTTAAAAAAGAGTGGACTCGAGGTCATTTATACACGCGAGAATGAAACTGCTGACGAATGGATAGAAAAAACGGCAGCCGAGTGGTTACAAGACATCCGTGTCAAGCTGACGGTCGCGACGAACGACTTCACGGAACAATGGGTGATCTTTACGCTCGGCGCACTCCGCATCTCGGCACAAGAGTTGAGACGGGACTGGAAAGCAGCGGTCGCCGTCATTCAGGGACAGACGACGATGTCGAAGACGAGCAAGAAACCGCGGTCGACTATCGATTTGCCGGCAGATGTCATCGAACGGCTTGAACAAATCCGAAGAAGAAAAAATTCAGATCAGTAAGGGGGTCTCCCCTTAAAAATAAACCGTTTTCTTGACGTACCTGTCGAGAAGGCGGTTTTTTTAAGGGCGAAATACAGATAAAAAGAGGTCATGCCAATTTTCACTGTCGCAGGATAGGAAATTATTGTATAATTGTAGGCAATTGATTAGTTCGTCATAGAAGCTTGGAGGGATGAAGGATGAGTTTGGTTTCGTTCGACCAGTTTGAGTGCATGTCTGATGAGGCGCTTGTGGAACAAGCGAAGGTATTCGATAATAGCGATGCCCTTGAATTTTTGATCGAGCGCTATCGTAACTTCGTACGTGCGAAGGCCCGGTCATATTTTTTGATTGGTGCGGACCGCGAAGATATCATTCAAGAAGGTATGATTGGCCTATACAAAGCAGTACGTGACTACCGGACTGATAAGTTGGCTTCTTTTAAAGGATTTGCCGAACTCTGCATCACACGGCAAATGATCACGGCAATCAAGACGGCGACCCGTCAAAAACATATTCCTCTCAATTCGTACATCTCGCTTGATAAACCAATTTATGATGATGAATCTTCTGAACGGACGTTGCTTGATATCATCACTTCGACGGCACCATCGGATCCGCAAATCTTGATCGTCAACCGAGAAGAGTATGCAGACATCGAAACGAAGATGGATGAAATTCTTAGTGACTTAGAACGAAAAGTGTTGGCACTTTATCTCGACGGAAGAACGTACCAAGAGATTTCGGATGATCTCGATCGCCACGTCAAATCAATTGATAACGCGTTACAGCGTGTCAAACGGAAACTGGAGCGATACCTCGAGGCACGTGAGTTGATTGTCTAACCGCGAGGTGGATTGACCAATCCGACTACCGTATGCTACTGTATAAATAGCGCCTTACTAGCGAGACGCCGCTCATAGGCGTTTTTTTTTACGCTCTTTTTTGGAGGAATCTCCTCCGTTCGAGAGAGAGAGCGGCAAAGAAGGAGGTCTTTTGAGATGGCGAAGAAAGTAGGCCTTGCTTGTGATATTTGCGGTGCCCGCGATTATACGACGATGAAAAAAGAGGATGTCACAGTCCGCTTGGAATTGAAAAAATTCTGTCGGCGTTGTAACGCGCATACGATT
The DNA here is from genome assembly GCF_018618695.1 of Exiguobacterium sp. s127. NCBI lineage: Bacteria > Bacillati > Bacillota > Bacilli > Caryophanales > Exiguobacterium > Exiguobacterium sp. s127. Next base: position 15,160 of record NZ_JACSMO010000014.1, read on the forward strand.
CATAAAGAAGCGAAATAAGGCTTCATCTATCCCGATTTAATACATCCTGGAGGGAAAGTACGATGAAATTTTTGCGTGACGTATGGAATGAACTGAAAAAGACGAGCTGGCCAAAACGAAAAGAATTGACGAAGTACACATTGACGGTAATCGGTATGGTTATCTTCATGGGCGTCTTCATCTTTGGTATCGATTCTGGTCTCAGCGCACTCATGAGTTGGTTGATTAAGTAAAAGAAGAGGTGGCGTACCATGGATAAACAGTGGTTTGTCGTCCAAACGTACTCTGGATTCGAAAACAACGTCAAGGCTAACCTTGAACGTCGGATCGAGTCTATGAACATGGACGAGAAAATCTTCCGTGTACTCGTTCCGATTGAAACGGTACAGGAAGAAGTAACGAATAAAAAAGGCGAAACAAAAATCAAAGAGCGTGAAGTTAAGATTTTCCCGGGGTATGTCCTCGTTGAAATGGTCATGACGGATGATTCTTGGTATGTTGTTCGTAACACACCGAACGTAACCGGATTCCTCGGTTCAGTGGGTGGTGGATCGAAACCGACGCCGCTTCTTCCTGAAGAAGCTGAAAACATCCTTGGTTCAATGGGACTTGTCGACATGAAGAGTCGTTATGACTACTCACTCGGTCAAATCGTCCGAATCAAAGAGGGTGCCTTCGAGAACCTTGAAGGAACGGTTGAAGAGCTTGATACAGAAACAGAAAAAATGAAAGTTTCTGTAGATATGTTCGGTCGCGAAACGAAAGTAGAACTCGATTTTTCACAAGTTGAAAAAATCGATTAAGTTTCCTATTGCGAATGTTTTGTTTTAATGGTACAATTTTTCCTGTTTGATGTTGTGCTTATTTCGATAAATAACTCGTCGAATAGAATGAGTGGGAGGACGCGCAACGTCCAATTAAACCACATTAAAGAATTAAGGAGGTGTGTCTCGTGGCGAAGAAGGTTATGAAACTAGTTAAACTTCAAATTCCTGCGGGCAAAGCAAACCCAGCTCCACCAGTTGGACCGGCACTCGGTCAAGCAGGTGTGAACATCATGGGCTTCTGTAAAGAGTTCAACGCTCGTACACAAGACCAAGCCGGCTTGATTATCCCTGTAGTCATCACGGTTTTTGAAGATCGTTCATTTACGTTTATTACTAAAACTCCACCAGCAGCAGTTCTCTTGAAGAAAGCAGCTGGAATCGAGAGCGGTTCAGGCGAGCCTAACCGTAAGAAAGTAGCGACTGTCAAACGTGACAAAGTTCGCGAAATCGCTGAAACGAAAATGCCAGACCTCAACGCAGCATCTGTTGAAACAGCGATGTTGATGGTTGAAGGTACTGCACGTTCTATGGGTATCGTAATCGAAGACTAAGTCTTTCGAATTACAATGAACAACGATGAGGGTCGCAGGCGGATAGTTAATTGAAGCCTTGCTACCCTTTCATTATGTGGGAGGATTTTCCGCACAACCACAAAGGAGGAACCTAAAATGGGTAAGAAGTACAAAGAAGCTGCTAAACTTATCGATCGTACGGTTTCATACGAACTCGCTGAAGCTGTAGACTTAACTAAAAAGTCTGCAACAGCGAAATTCGATGAAACGATTGAACTTGCTGTTCGTCTCGGAGTCGATCCGAAGAAAGCAGATCAACAAATCCGTGGAGCAGTCGTATTGCCACACGGTACTGGTAAAACACAACGCGTTCTCGTCTTCGCGAAAGGTGAGAAATTGAAAGAAGCGGAAGCTGCTGGAGCAGATTACGCTGGTGATTCTGAGTATATCGCTAAAATCCAAAAAGGATGGTTCGACTTCGATGTTATCGTTGCGACACCTGACATGATGGGTGAAGTTGGTAAACTCGGTCGTGTTCTCGGACCTAAAGGCCTCATGCCTAACCCGAAAACAGGAACTGTTACATTTGACGTCACAAAAGCAATCAACGATATCAAAGCTGGTAAAGTTGAGTACCGTGTCGACAAATCAGGTAACATCCACGTTCCTGTCGGTAAAAAATCATTCGATAACGAGAAGTTGGTTGAAAACATCACTACCGTTATGGAAACTCTCGTAAAAGTTAAGCCTGCTACTGCTAAAGGTGTTTACCTTAAAAACATCGCGATCGCTTCTACAATGGGTCCTGGTGTTAAAGTATCTTCAGCTGACTTCGCGAAATAATTTCGTCTAAAACGAACTTGACAACGTTCTAAGAACGCTGTTACAGTATAAAACGTTGATATATTCGACATACCGTAGACAGAAGGTGCTCATCGATTGAGCTTAAACCCTTCCGAGGTGTTCTTGCTCAGAGAGCCTGTTTGTTCAGGTATCCTTTTTGACGATTACGCCTCCTCTGCCCTGCAGAAGGAGGCTTTTTATTTGAAATCGAGCAGCCCCTCGCGCCGGTACAATTTATTTACCAGGAGGTGCAACAGAAATGGCAAACGAAAAAGTTATCGCTGTCAAAGCGGATCTCGTATCTGAGATCGCTGAGAAAATGCAAGCGAGCGCTGGAACAATCGTCGTCGACTACCGTGGTCTCACAGTAGACGAAGTCACTGAACTTCGTAAACAACTCCGCGAAGCGGGTGTTGAATTCAAAGTTTACAAAAACGGTCTCCTTCGCCGCGCAGCAGTTCAAAGCAACCTTGAAGGTCTTGACGAAGTATTCACTGGTCCTAGTGCGATCGCATTCAGCAATGAAGACGTTATCGCGCCAGCTAAGATCTTGAACAACTTCTCTAAAGAACACAAGGCTCTCGAACTTAAAGGTGGTATCATCGAAGGCAAAGTCACTTCAGTAGAAGATGTCAAAGCCCTTGCAGAACTTCCATCACGCGAAGGTCTCCTTTCAATGCTCCTCAGCGTGCTTCAAGCGCCAATCCGCGGTCTCGCGGTGGCAACGAACGCAATCGCAGAGCAAAAAGAAGAACAATCTGCTTAATGTCCGCTTAGCGGGATAGGCAAACACACAATTTTTCAAACCCCAACGTGGGCTAAATCAAAGGAGGAAAACCATAATGGCTTTCAACAAAGAGCAATTTATCGAAGACCTCAAGGGCATGACTGTTCTTGAACTTAACGAACTCGTAAAAACAATCGAAGAAGAATTCGGCGTATCAGCAGCAGCTCCAGTAGCAGCAGCAGGTGCAGGCGCAGCAGCAGCTGAAGAGCAAACTGAATTCGACGTAATCCTTACTAGCGCAGGTTCTGGTAAAATCAACGTCATCAAAGCAGTTCGCGAATTGACAGGCCTCGGTCTTAAAGAAGCGAAAGCACTCGTTGACGGAACTCCGGCTCCAGTTAAAGAAGGCGTTTCGAAAGAAGACGCTGACGCAATCAAAGCTAAGCTTGAAGAAGCTGGCGCAAGCGTAGAAGTTAAGTAATTTTCTTCTTCCGCAGACAAAAGAAGCTCGCTTTGCGGGCTTCTTTTGTTTTCATCTTTAATCAAGAGAGGGGAAGGAAACATGGCAGACCATTATTATACGAATGATCCCTCCTCAAAACGAGATCCGAAATCATGGGAGTTCGTCCTACGCGGCGAAACGTTCCGCTTCACATCGGACCATGGTGTGTTCTCAAAAGGTGGCGTCGACTTTGGTTCGCGTCTATTGATTGAGGCATTCGTTGAGCCGGATGTACCGGGTGCGATTCTAGATGTCGGTTGCGGATATGGACCGATGGGGATTTCACTGGCAAAAGCGACCGGGCGTGACGCGAAACTCGTTGATGTTAACGAACGGGCACTTGAACTAGCGGCTGAAAATGCACGTGCGAATGGTGTTTCCGTGACGACCGGTGTAAGTGACGGGTATGTTGGCGTAGGTGATGAGACATTTGCAGCGATCGTGACGAATCCACCGATTCGGGCAGGAAAAGCAGTTGTTCATCGGATTTTACGTGAAGCTTATGATCACCTCGTAGTAGGGGGCGCCCTCTGGGTCGTCATTCAGAAAAAACAAGGGGGACCATCAGCGAAGAAACTGATGGAAGAAGTCTTCGGTTCTTGCGAGACAGTAACCCGCGATAAAGGGTATTCAATATTTAAATCAATTCGGTCTTGACAAATCGGGTGATTTGTCGTTGACCTTGTGTTGTGTCTATGATAGTATTATAAAATGCCATTGGAGTGATTTTTGGATAAGCAGGTTGAAAGTAGCTGGCGTTCTCGACTACAGATGATTGAGTAGACAAGACGTCGCTTTTTTGCGCTTATCGGTCAAAAAATGGCTTCAATGTTCGATATTACACCCGTCCTTCTCTAGAAGAAGAAGTGGGTCTGAGAGGTGAATCAGTTGACTGGTCAACTTGTTCAGTACGGTCGTCACCGTCAGAGAAGAAGCTATGCACGTATCAGCGAAGTATTAGAACTTCCAAATCTAATTGAGATTCAAACGAATTCATACGAATGGTTCCTACGGGAAGGTCTTCGTGAGATGTTTCATGACATTTCGCCGATTTCCGACTTCACAGGAAATCTCGTATTAGAATTCATCGATTACTCGCTCGGTGAGCCGAAGTATTCGATTGATGAATCGAAAGAACGCGACGTGACCTATTCGGCACCACTGCGCGTTAAAGTCCGTCTTCAAAACAAAGAGACGGGTGAATTGAAGGAACAAGAAGTCTTCATGGGTGACTTCCCGCTTATGACGGAGTCGGGAACATTCATTATTAATGGTGCGGAACGAGTTATCGTTTCTCAGCTTGTTCGTTCGCCAAGTGTGTATTACAACAATAAGTTAGATAAGAACGGTAAACGTGGATTTTCGGCAACGGTCATCCCGAACCGTGGAGCATGGCTCGAACTTGAGACAGATGCGAAAGATATCGTATATGTCCGAATCGACCGCACGCGTAAGATTCCTGTAACGGTTCTTTTACGTGCTCTTGGTTTCGGTACGGATCAGGAAATCATCGATCTCCTTGGAGATGATGAGTACCTCCGGAATTCGCTTGAAAAAGATAATACAGAATCAACGGAAAAAGCCCTCATCGAAATCTATGAGCGTCTACGCCCGGGTGAGCCACCGACAGTTGAAAATGCGAAAGCACTTCTCGTGTCACGGTTCTTCGACCCGAAACGTTACGACTTGGCAAACGTTGGTCGCTATAAAATCAATAAGAAGCTTCATCTGAAGAATCGTCTGTTCGGACAAAAGCTTGCGGAAACGCTCGTTGACCCTGAAACAGGTGAAGTAATCGCAGAAGCTGGAACGGTTCTTGACCGTCGTATGCTCGACAAAGTCTTGCCATTCCTTGAAGGATCTGTCGGTTACATCGAAGCGACGCCAACTGGCGGCGTAACACAAGGCGAAGCCTTCAACTTACAGTCGATCAAGGTGTTCGCACCGGACGATGCTGAAGGTGAACGCATCATCAATATCATCGGTAACGGTAACATCGATCGTGACATCAAGCACATTACGCCTGCTGACATGATTGCTGCAATCAACTACTTCTTCAACTTGTTGCATGAAGTAGGAACAACAGACGATATCGACCACCTCGGTAACCGTCGTCTCCGTTCTGTCGGTGAATTGCTCCAAAACCAGTTCCGTATTGGTCTTTCACGTATGGAACGTGTCGTTAAGGAACGTATGTCGATTCAAGATCAGAATGCGATCACGCCACAGGCATTGATCAACATTCGTCCTGTTATCGCGTCAATTAAAGAGTTCTTCGGTAGCTCACAGTTATCACAGTTCATGGACCAAACAAACCCGCTCGCTGAGTTGACGCACAAGCGTCGTCTATCTGCTCTCGGACCCGGTGGTTTGACACGTGAGCGTGCTGGCTTTGAAGTTCGAGATGTTCACTACTCGCATTATTCCCGTATGTGTCCAATCGAAACGCCAGAGGGACCAAACATCGGTTTGATCAACTCACTGTCTTCGTTCGCGAAAGTCAATGAGTATGGTTTCATCGAAGCACCATACCGCCGTGTCAATCCGGAAACGGGTGTTGTCACGGATGAAATTCACTACATGACGGCAGACGAAGAAGATCTCTACGTCGTTGCGCAGGCAAACATGTTGTTGACGGAAGAGAAGACGTTCCAAGATACACACGTCCTCTCGCGTTTCCGTGGACAAAACTTGTCTGTTGAGCCATCACGTGTCGATTACATGGATGTTTCTCCGAAACAGGTTGTTTCGGCAGCGACAGCATGTATTCCGTTCCTTGAGAACGATGACTCGAACCGTGCCCTCATGGGAGCAAACATGCAACGTCAGGCCGTACCACTTCTCGATCCAGAATCTCCGATTGTTGGAACTGGGATGGAGTACGTGTCTGCGAAAGACTCAGGAGCTGCCGTTGTTGCAAAACACTCTGGTATCGCTGAGCGCGTAACGGCTCGTGAAATCCTTGTCCGTCGTACGACGGAAGTCGATGGCAACATCGTTCAAGGTGAACTTGATCGTTATAAAATCCAAAAATTCATTCGTTCTAACCAAGGAACGTGCTATAACCAAAAACCAATCATCAAAGCAGGCGATCCTGTCGATAAAGGCGAGATTCTTGCAGATGGTCCATCAATGGACGGTGGGGAACTTGCGCTCGGTCGTAACGTACTCGTCGGTTTCATGACATGGGATGGTTACAACTACGAGGATGCCGTCATCATGAGCGAACGTCTTGTGAAAGATGATGTCTACACGTCGATCCACATTGAGGAATACGAATGTGAATCACGCGATACAAAACTCGGACCGGAAGAAATCACTCGTGATATTCCGAACGTCGGTGACGACGCCCTGAAAAACCTCGACGACCGCGGAATCATTCGTGTCGGTGCTGAAGTAAAAGATGGGGATATCTTAGTTGGTAAAGTTACACCTAAGGGCGTAACGGAATTGACAGCTGAAGAACGCCTGTTACATGCGATCTTCGGTGAAAAAGCACGTGAAGTGCGTGATACATCACTCCGTGTACCACACGGCGGCGACGGTATCATCCTTGACGTCAAAATCTTCGATCGTGATAACGGCGACGAACTATCTCCTGGTGTCAACCAGTTGATCCGTGCGTACATCGTTCAAAAACGTAAGATTCACGAAGGAGATAAAATGGCAGGTCGTCACGGTAACAAAGGTGTTATCTCACGTATCTTGCCAGAAGAAGACATGCCGTACATGCCAGACGGCACACCAATCGACATCATGTTGAACCCACTTGGTGTACCATCACGGATGAACATCGGGCAGTTGCTCGAGCTTCACCTTGGTATGGCTGCACGCCAACTCGGAATCAAAGTCGCATCACCGGTATTTGATGGTGCACGTGAGGAAGATGTTTGGGCAACGATTGAAGAAGCCGGTATGGATCGCGACGCGAAGACTGTTCTTTATGACGGTCGTTCGGGTGAAGCGTTTGATAACCGCATCTCGGTCGGTGTCATGTATATGATTAAACTCGCCCACATGGTCGATGATAAGCTTCACGCACGTTCGACGGGTCCTTACTCACTCGTTACGCAACAGCCGCTCGGTGGTAAAGCCCAGTTCGGTGGACAGCGTTTCGGAGAGATGGAAGTTTGGGCACTTGAAGCATATGGTGCCGCGTATACACTCCAAGAGATCTTAACGATCAAATCGGATGATACGATCGGTCGTGTTAAAGCGTATGAAGCGATCGTTAAAGGCGAAAATGTACCGCAACCGGGCGTACCGGAATCGTTCCGAGTTCTCATTAAAGAACTTCAATCACTTGGTATGGACGTTAAGATGATGTCTGCTGAGGACGAAGAGATCGAAATGAAGGACGACGACGAGGACAACATCCCGAACGCGACTCCAGCACTCGAAGAAGTTCAAGCGCCTGTCGCACCAGTTGTTACTGAAGAGGAATAAGCGAAAGGGAGGTCCACCCCTTGGTAGATGTTAATAGATTTGAATATATGAAAATCGGCCTCGCTTCCCCCGAAAAGATCCGTTCGTGGTCTTTCGGGGAAGTGAAAAAGCCGGAGACGATCAACTATCGTACGCTCAAGCCAGAGAAAGACGGCTTGTTCTGTGAACGGATTTTTGGTCCAACGAAAGACTGGGAATGTTACTGTGGGAAATACAAACGAATCCGTTATAAAGGAATCATTTGTGACCGCTGTGGCGTTGAAGTCACGAAGTCGAAAGTCCGTCGTGAGCGCATGGGTCACATCGAGCTTGCAGCACCGGTTTCGCACATTTGGTACTTCAAAGGAATCCCAAGTCGTATGGGTCTTGTCTTAGATATGTCACCACGTGCGCTCGAAGAGATCATTTACTTCGCATCGTACGTCGTTACAGATCCGGGCGAATCGACACTCGAGAAAAAACAACTCCTTTCAGAAAAAGAATACCGTGCATACCGTGAGAAATTCGGTAGCTCATTCACAGCTGAAATGGGTGCGGAAGCAGTTCGTAAATTGCTCCGCGACGTTGAACTCGAAAAAGAAGTAGCTGGTTTACGTGAAGACCTTCGAATGATTCAAGGACAACGTCGTACACGTGCGATCAAACGTCTTGAAGTCTTAGATGCTTTCCGCAACTCAGGCAACAACCCGGAATGGATGGTTCTCGAAGTATTGCCAGTCATCCCGCCGGAACTTCGTCCGATGGTCCAGCTTGATGGTGGACGTTTCGCGACATCAGATTTAAACGATTTATACCGTCGTGTTATCAACCGTAACAACCGTCTCAAGCGTCTTCTTGACCTTGGCGCTCCGAACATCATCGTTCAGAATGAAAAACGGATGTTACAAGAAGCGGTTGATGCCTTGATCGATAATGGTCGTCGTGGCCGTCCGGTCACTGGACCAGGTAACCGTCCATTAAAATCTCTTTCACATATGTTGAAAGGGAAACAAGGACGTTTCCGTCAAAACTTACTCGGTAAACGTGTCGACTACTCTGGTCGTTCGGTTATCGTCGTTGGTCCAAACTTGAAGATGTATCAATGTGGTCTTCCAAAAGAAATGGCCCTTGAGCTCTTCAAACCGTTTGTTATGAAAGAACTCGTCTCACGTGGTATCGCACCAAACATTAAGAGTGCGAAACGTAAAATCGAACGCGTTCAACCTGAAATCTGGGATGTACTTGAAGAAGTCATCCGCGAGCATCCGGTTCTCTTGAACCGTGCACCGACACTTCACCGTCTCGGTATTCAGGCGTTCGAACCAACACTTGTCGAGGGTCGCGCGATTCGTCTTCACCCGCTCGTATGTACGGCTTACAACGCCGATTTTGATGGTGACCAAATGGCGGTCCACGTACCACTTTCTGCAGAAGCACAAGCAGAAGCACGTCTTCTCATGCTCGCTGCACAAAACATCTTGAACCCGAAAGACGGTAAGCCTGTTGTTACACCATCGCAGGATATGGTCCTCGGTAACTATTACCTCACACTCGAACGCGAAAACGCGATCGGTGAAGGTAAAATCTTCTCGACTGTGAATGAAGCACTCATCGCCTACCAAAACGGGTATGTTCACTTCCATTCACGTGTTGCGATTCCTGCCGGCGTTCTTAAGAACCCGACGTTTACAGAATCACAAAACGAGAAATTATTGGTTACGACTGTCGGTAAGTTGATCTTCAACGAGATCCTCCCAACGACTTTCCCATACTTGAATGAGCCAACAATGAGTAACTTACAGGAAGCAACGCCTGAGAAGTACTTCCTTGAAAATGGAACGGATGTTGCTGCTGAAATCAAGAACCGTCCAATCATTGAGCCATTCAAAAAAGGATTCCTTGGAAATGTCATCGCGGAAGTCTTCAAACGTTTCGAAACGACGGAGACGAGCCGTATGCTCGACCGCATGAAAAACCTTGGTTTCAAACACTCGACACGTGCCGGTATCACAGTTGGTATCTCGGATATCATCGTACTTCCGGACAAACAGGAAATCCTGGTCGAAGCACAAGATAACGTGGATCGCGTTATGAAATCGTACCGCCGTGGTCTCATCACGGAAGACGAGCGCTATGAGCGTGTCGTCAAGTCGTGGAACGACGCGAAGGATGAAATTCAGTCTCGTCTGATGAAATCCCTCAACCGTCTAAACCCGATCTTCATGATGAGTGACTCTGGTGCCCGTGGTAACGCGTCAAACTTTACGCAGCTTGCAGGGATGCGTGGACTCATGGCCGCTCCAAGTGGACGGATTATCGAGCTCCCGATCAAATCTTCGTTCCGTGAGGGTCTGACGGTTCAGGAATACTTCATCTCGACGCACGGTGCGCGTAAAGGTCTTGCCGATACAGCCTTGAAAACTGCCGATTCAGGTTACCTGACTCGTCGTCTCGTTGATGTAGCGCAAGATGTTATCATTCGTGAAGATGATTGTGGAACGGATCGTGGTATCCGTGTCATGGCTCTTCGCGAAGGAACGGAAGAAATCGAAAGTCTTTACGACCGACTCGTCGGACGTACGGCATTCGAAAAAGTCGTTCACCCGGAAACGGGAGAAGTTCTTGTTTCTGTTAACGAACTCATCGACGAAGATATCGCGCGTACAATTACGGACGCTGGTATCGACAACGTTGAAATTCGTACTGCCTTCACTTGTAACACGAGTCATGGTGTCTGTAAGAAATGTTACGGACGTAACCTTGCAACGGGTAACGATGTTGAAGTCGGTGAAGCAGTCGGAATCATTGCGGCACAATCAATCGGTGAGCCAGGAACGCAGCTTACAATGCGTACCTTCCACACAGGTGGGGTTGCCGGAGATGATATCACGCAAGGTCTTCCACGTATCCAAGAGTTGTTCGAGGCCCGTAACCCGAAAGGTCAAGCGGTCATCTCGGAAATCGACGGACAAGTCATCGACTTTACAGAGTCGCGTGACAAACGTGAATTGACGATTCAAGGTCTGAGCGAAACACGCACATACACGATTCCATTCGGATCGCGTCTTCGTGTCCAACTCGGTGAAGAAGTCATTGCCGGTCAAGTGTTCACAGAAGGATCGATTGATCCGAAAGAACTCTTAAACGTTAAAGGTGTATCTGGTGTTCAGAACTACCTTCTTCAGGAAGTTCAAAAAGTATACCGGATGCAAGGAGTTGAAATCGGTGACAAGCACGTCGAGGTCATGGTTCGTCAAATGATCCGCCGCGTTCGCGTCATCGAGTCAGGTGAGACAACACTTCTCCCTGGTTCACTCGTTGATATCAGTACCTTTAAAGAAGCATGTAAAGAAGCGCTCCGTGCAGGAAAAGCACTCGCTTCCGCTAAACCAGTTCTCCTTGGTATTACAAAAGCATCGCTTGAGACAGACTCGTTCCTATCAGCTGCTTCGTTCCAGGAAACTACTCGTGTCCTTACGGATGCAGCAATCAAAGGGAAGAGCGACTACCTTCGCGGCTTGAAAGAGAACGTTATTATCGGTAAACTAGTTCCAGCTGGTACAGGAATGACACGTTACCGTCAAATCGGACTCGAAGTAGCTGGTGAAGCACCTGTAGAAGCAGATTCTCCTGTAGAATAAAACGCCTTGACACGTCGGTATGGCGGTGCTACTATGATATAGTGTTGCCAACCGGCCGTGTTATTTTGGAGGATATCTTCATGTCTTACAAAAAAGTAGTCGGCGCAGATTTGAAGTTTGTCGGTCAAAAGCAAACGCTCAAAGCATTGCGATCTGGCAAGGCGTCGGAAGTGATCATCGCGGATGACGCAGATGAACACGTAAAACAAGCATTGCTCGATGCGGCGAAACAAGCTAACGTTCCGGTTGTGAACGTGCCTTCTAAGCTTGAGCTTGGTAAGGTTTGTGGAATCGATGTCGCGGCAACTGCTGTTGCCATTAAGAAAGTTTGATAATACGTTTTGTGTGGCGATGGAATGCCTGAGCCACGCAAAACGTTTCATTATGACTTTCGATGAACCACCCGGCTCGGTGGTTTTGAAACTTGTCATGAATTCAGGAAGGGAGGATCTCAAAGATGCCTACTATCAATCAATTGGTCCGTAAAGGACGTCAATCAAAAGTTGTGAAATCAGATTCGCCAGCGCTGAACAAAGGGTACAACAGCTTCATTAAAGCTCGTACTGACATCAGCTCACCACAAAAACGTGGTGTTTGTACTCGTGTAGGTACAATGACTCCGAAGAAACCGAACTCGGCTCTTCGTAAGTACGCACGTGTACGCTTGACGAACACAATGGAAGTAACAGCTTACATCCCAGGTATCGGCCACAACTTGCAAGAACACAGTGTTGTTCTTATTCGCGGAGGCCGCGTAAAAGACTTACCAGGGGTACGTTATCACATCGTTCGTGGTGCACTTGATACAGCTGGAGTTGACGGCCGTATGCAAGGTCGCTCGAAATATGGTACTAAACGTCCAAAAGCAGCAAAAAAATAATCTAGATATCTGAAGATATCACCTCACTATATGAAAGGAGGGACTCGGAATGCCACGTAAAGGTCAAGCAGAACGTCGTGATGTAATGGCTGATCCGATCTACAACTCTAAACTCGTTACCCGCCTTATCAACCGTCTTATGTTAGATGGTAAAAAAGGTACTGCTCAACAAATCTTATACAAAGCTTTCGAAACTATCGCTGAACGTTCAGGTCGCGATGCAATGGAAGTTTTTGAAGAGGCGATGAACAACATCATGCCAGTTCTTGAAGTAAAAGCACGCCGTGTAGGTGGAGCTAACTATCAAGTTCCTGTCGAAGTCCGCCCTGAGCGCCGTACGACACTCGCACTTCGTTACCTCGTGAACTACTCACGTCTCCGTAACGAGAAAACTATGGATGCTCGTCTTGCTAATGAAATCATGGACGCTGCAAACAACACTGGTGCTTCTGTTAAGAAGCGCGAAGATATGCACAAAATGGCGGAAGCGAACAAAGCGTTTGCTCACTACCGCTGGTAAATCCGGAATTAACCACCTCATCTATGCCATTTTGTATGGAAATATGAGGTGGCTTTCGGGTATAGTCATGACGTGTGGCAACGCACGTACACTAAATTAAAATGCGAAAGGAGAATGTTTAAAGATGGCAAGAGAATTCTCCCTTAAGAACACCCGTAATATCGGGATCATGGCCCACATCGATGCTGGTAAAACAACAACGACTGAGCGTATCCTCTATTACACGGGTCGTATCCACAAAATCGGTGAAACGCACGAAGGTGCTTCACAAATGGACTGGATGGAGCAAGAGCAAGAACGTGGAATCACGATTACATCGGCAGCAACAACTGCACAATGGAAAGGTAACCGCGTAAACATCATCGATACTCCTGGACACGTAGACTTCACTGTTGAAGTTGAACGTTCACTCCGTGTACTTGATGGTGCGGTTGCAGTACTTGATGCTCAGTCTGGTGTTGAGCCACAAACTGAGACAGTATGGCGCCAAGCTACAACTTACGGCGTACCACGTATCGTTTTCGTAAACAAAATGGATAAAATCGGTGCAGACTTCCTGTACTCGGTCGGAACGCTCCGCGATCGCCTTCAAGCGAACGCACACGCAATCCAAATTCCAATCGGCGCTGAAGATGAATTCAAAGGAATCATCGACCTCGTTGAAAAGAAAACATACATGTACGGTAACGACATCGGTACTGATATCGAAGTAACGGATGGTTTCCCTGCAGAATTCGCAGACGAAGCTGAAGAACTTCGTGCATCATTAATCGAAGCTGTTGCGGATTACGAAGAAGAAATGATGATGAAATACCTCGAGGGCGAGGAAATTTCAATCGAAGAGTTAAAAGCGGGTATCCGTAAAGCGACTCTTACAGTTGATTTCTACCCTGTACTCGTTGGTTCGGCATTCAAGAACAAAGGTGTCCAGCTTATGCTTGACGCAGTCCTTGACTACCTCCCATCACCAGTCGACGTAAAAGCAATCACAGGAATTAACATGGATACAGATGAAGAGATCGTTCGTGAGTCTACTGACGAAGCGCCATTCTCTGCACTTGCATTCAAAGTTATGACTGACCCGTATGTTGGTAAATTAACGTTCTTCCGTGTGTACTCTGGTACAGCTTCGGCAGGATCATACGTTAAGAACTCAACAAAAGGTAAACGTGAGCGTCTTGGACGTATCCTTCAAATGCACGCGAACAGCCGTGAGGAGATCCCAATGGTCTTCGCTGGTGACATCGCTGCAGCTGTAGGTCTTAAAGATACGACTACTGGTGATACGCTTTGTTCTGAGAAAGACAACGTCGTTCTCGAATCAATGACATTCCCAGAACCAGTTATCTCGGTCGCAATCGAACCAAAAACGAAAGCCGACCAAGATAAAATGGGTCAAGCACTTGCTAAGCTTGCTGAAGAGGATCCAACGTTCCGCACTGAAACAAACCCAGAGACTGGTCAAACGATCATCTCAGGTATGGGTGAGCTTCACCTCGACATCATCGTTGACCGTATGCGTCGCGAGTTCAAAGTCGAAGCTAACGTTGGTGCTCCACAAGTAGCTTACCGTGAAACGATTCGCCAAGCAGCGAAAATCGATTCTAAGTTCGCTCGTCAATCAGGTGGTCGTGGTCAGTATGGTCACGTCGTCGTAGAATTCGAGCCGAACGAAGAAGGTGCTGGCTTCGAGTTCAACAACAAAATCGTCGGTGGTGTTGTTCCGCGTGAATACATCCCAGCGGTTGAAAACGGAATCGAAGAAGCACTTCAAAACGGTATCCTTGCTGGTTATCCAGTAGTTGACGTTAAAGCAGCACTCGTTTTCGGTTCATACCACGATGTCGACTCAAACGAGATGGCATTTAAAATCGCGGCTTCAATGGCAGTCAAACAACTTAAAGATAAGAGCGGCGCTGTTATCCTTGAGCCAATGATGAAAGTTGAAATCGTCATCCCAGACGAATACATGGGAGACATCATGGGTGACGTTACGTCACGCCGTGGACGCGTTGAAGGTATGGAAGCTCGTGGGAACGCACAAGTCGTTCGCTCGATGATTCCACTTTCGGAAATGTTCGGATATGCAACAGGACTTCGTTCGCGCACACAAGGTCGCGGTACGTACTCAATGCACTTCGATCACTACGAAGAAGTACCGAAATCAGTTGCTGAAGAAATCATCAAAAAATCAAACGGCTAATCCTTCACAGGTTGTCACGATTATTTGATTAGTGTAAGCTAAGGAAGGTGTACGTTATTCGACGATTCACCTTCCTAGTTATAAAAAATTATTAGACACATAGAGGAGGAATTCAGAATGGGTAAAGAAAAATTCGACCGTTCTAAACCGCACGTTAACGTTGGTACAATTGGCCACGTCGACCACGGTAAAACAACTTTAACAGCAGCTATCTCAGCTGTACTTGCAAAATCACAAGGTAAAGCTGCAACTAAGTTTGACCAAATCGATGGTGCTCCAGAAGAGCGCGAGCGCGGTATCACTATCGCAACAGCTCACATCGAGTACGAAACAGAAAAACGCCACTATGCACACGTTGACTGCCCAGGTCACGCTGACTATGTTAAAAACATGATCACTGGTGCTGCACAAATGGACGGCGCGATCCTCGTTGTTTCTGCAACTGATGGTCCAATGCCACAAACACGTGAGCACATCTTGCTTTCACGTCAAGTAGGTGTTCCTTTCATCGTAGTATTCATGAATAAAGTCGACATGGTTGACGACGAAGAGCTTCTTGAACTCGTTGAAATGGAAATTCGCGAACTTCTTTCTGAGTATGACTTCCCAGGCGATGACCTCCCAGTTATCCAAGGATCTGCTCTCGGCGCGCTTAACGGCGAAGCTAAATGGGAAGAAAAAATCATGGAACTCATGACAGCTGTTGATGAGTACATCCCTGAGCCAACTCGCGACACTGAAAAAGACTTCATGATGCCAGTTGAGGATGTTTTCTCAATCACTGGTCGTGGTACAGTAGCTACTGGCCGCGTTGAGCGTGGAGTTCTTAAAGTCAACGACGAGATCGAAATCGTTGGTCTTCACGAAGAAACTAAAAAATCAGTATGTACTGGTGTAGAGATGTTCCGTAAGCTTCTTGACTATGCTGAAGCTGGCGACAACATCGGAGCTCTTCTTCGTGGTGTATCACGTGACGACATCGAGCGTGGACAAGTTCTCGCGAAACCAAACACAATCACACCGCACAAAACTTTCAAAGCGCAAGTTTACATCCTTTCAAAAGAAGAGGGTGGCCGTCACACGCCATTCTTCGGTAACTACCGTCCACAGTTCTACTTCCGTACAACTGACGTAACTGGTATGTGCCAACTTCCTGAAGGTACTGAAATGGTTATGCCTGGGGACAACATCGAATTGACTGTTGAACTCATCGCACCAATCGCTCTTGAAAAAGAAACTCGTTTCTCAATCCGTGAAGGTGGCCGTACAGTAGGCGCTGGATCAGTTACAGAAATCGTTGAGTAATTTTTAAGCAAAAAGGTCTTCCGTCTCCCGTGACGGAAGACCTTTTTTTGTTTTCTGAAAAACAGTCTTGCAACATGGTCAGACATCTTATATACTGAGGAAAGTGTTTGTGCGAGTGGTGAGAGACTTGAAAACAAGTTCTAATTTATTTTGCTTGCATTCTTGCTTGGAATTAAGTAAACTAGAATATGTTGGTCACAAACACAACGCGATGAAGCGGGAGGTTATGACACACCAGGCGGCATTGCCATGGCTAGTGTGGAAATTTCCGCGGAGAATGTCTATTTACGAAATAGGCGAAAAGGAGGGAAACAACATGGCAAATGAAAAAATTCGGATCCGTTTGAAAGCATACGATCACCGCGTGCTTGATCAATCGGCTGAGAAGATTGTCGACACAGCAAAACGTTCTGGTGCTACTGTATCTGGACCGATCCCACTCCCAACGGAGAAAGCGATCTACACAGTACTTCGTGCCGTTCACAAGTACAAAGATGCTCGTGAGCAGTTCGAAATGCGTACACACAAACGTTTGATCGACATCGTTAACCCAACACCGAAAACAGTTGATGCGCTTATGCGTCTTGAACTTCCGTCGGGCGTTGACATTGAAATCAAACTTTAATTTTTCTTCTATAAATAGTTGATACTAGCCAGAAGATCAAAATCATTCAATATTAGGAGGTGTATCTCATGGCTAAAGGAATCTTAGGAACTAAACTCGGTATGACACAAATCTTCAACGAGTCAGGCGAAGTAGTACCAGTTACTGTCGTTTCAGTAGAAGGTAACGTTGTTCTTCAATTGAAGACAATGGAAGTGGACGGTTACGAAGCAGTCCAACTCGGCTTTGGTGATATCAAAGAAGGTCGTCAAAACAAACCGCAAAAAGGTCACGCTGCGAAAGCAAGTGCGACACCTAAGCGCTTCATTAAAGAAATCCGTACATCTGTAACAGATTTCGAAATCGGTCAAGAGATTAAAGCAGATACTTTCGCTGCAGGCGAAATGGTTGATGTAACAGGTACGTCGAAAGGTAAAGGTTTCGCTGGAGCAATCAAGCGTCACAACCAATCACGTGGTCCAATGGCTCACGGTTCGCGTTACCACCGTCGCCCAGGTTCAATGGGTCCTGTCGCTCCAAACCGTGTATTCAAAGGGAAATTGCTCCCAGGACGCATGGGTGGAGAACAAATCACTGTTCAAAACCTTGAAATCGTAAAAGTTGATGTAGAACGTGGCTTACTCCTCGTCAAGGGTGCTATCCCAGGCGCACGTAAGAGCCAAGTTGTCGTCAAAACTGCGGTTAAAGGCAACTAATCCGTTTGCAAGGAAAGGAGGAATAACGAATGCCTAAAGTAGCTTTGCTTAACCAAACAGGTACACAAGTTGGAGATATTGAGCTCGCAGATGCCGTTTTCGGAATCGAGCCAAACGAAGCAGTCGTATACGATGCAATCGTCATGCAACAAGCTTCACGTCGCCAAGGTACACATGATACAAAAGGTCGCTCGGAAGTTCGCGGTGGCGGCCGTAAACCATGGAAACAAAAAGGTACTGGTCGTGCACGCCAAGGTTCGATCCGTTCGCCACAATGGGTTGGCGGTGGAACAGTCTTCGGTCCAACACCACGTTCGTACGCTTATAAACTTCCTAAAAAGGTTCGTCGTCTCGCATTACGTTCAGCACTTTCTTCGAAAGTCGCTAACAACGAGTTCATCGTTCTTGAAGGTTTGACAATCGATGCTCCGAAAACAAAAGATATGATTTCGGTCTTCGCTGCTCTTTCAATCGAACGTAAAGTTCTTGTCGTTACTGCTGATTACAACGAGACAGTCGTTCTTTCAACACGCAACATTCCTGGTGTCACAGTCGTTGACGCTGCTGGAGTAAACGTCCTTGATCTTGTCGGACACGACAAAGTCATCTTCACGAAGGATGCAGTTGCGAGAGTAGAGGAGGTGCTTGCATAATGGCACATACACACGACATTATCAAACGTCCTGTAATTACTGAACGCTCAGTGAACCAAATGGCTGAGAAAAAGTACACGTTCGAAGTAGACGTGAAGGCATCTAAGACTCAAATCAAAGATGCTGTTGAAGCGATCTTCGGCGTTAAAGTTGAAAAAATCAACACACTTATCTCAAAACCAAAAGCAAAACGCGTAGGTCGTCACGCTGGTTACACAGCACGCCGCAAAAAAGCGGTCGTCACGCTTACTGCAGATAGCAAAGAACTCGATTACCTCGGTTAATCGGTACTCTGTAGAAAAGGAGGGAACTCTCGATGGGAATTAAAAAGTTTAAACCGACCACTAACGGTCGTCGTAACATGACTGCACTCGACTTTGCTGAAATTACGGCTTCACGTCCTGAAAAATCGTTAACTGAAAAGCTTTCGAAAAAGGGCGGACGTAACAACCAAGGTCGCTTGACAGTACGTCACCAAGGTGGCGGACACAAACGTAAATACCGTATCATCGATTTCAAACGTAACAAGGATGGCATCGCTGGCCGTATCGCTACAATCGAGTACGATCCGAACCGCTCTGCAAACATCGCTCTTGTACACTACATCGATGGTGAAAAACGCTACATCCTCGCACCTAAAGGATTGAAAGTTGACATGCAAATCATGTCAGGAGCAGAAGCTGACATTAAAGTCGGTAACGCTCTTCCACTTGTAAACATCCCAGTTGGTACGTTGATCCACAATATCGAACTTAAGCCTGGTAAAGGTGGTCAGCTCGTTCGTTCAGCTGGTACTTCTGCTCAGCTTCTCGGTAAAGATGGTAAATACGCGATTGTTCGTCTTCAATCAGGCGAAACACGTATGATCCTTGCTACTTGCCGTGCTACAATCGGCGCTGTCGGTAATGAAGAGCATGAGCTCGTCAATATCGGTAAAGCTGGTCGTTCACGCTGGCTCGGAAAACGTCCTACAGTTCGTGGTTCTGTAATGAACCCAGTTGATCACCCACACGGTGGTGGTGAAGGACGTGCTCCAATCGGTCGTTCGGGCCCACTTACTCCTTGGGGTAAACCGGCACTCGGATACAAAACTCGTAAGAAAAACAAAGCGAGCGATAAATACATCGTCCGCCGTTCTAAAAAATAATTACGTGATTTCTGAACGGTTCGTAGGAACCGTTCCTGAATCATGCCAAAGGGAGGTACAACTATGGGTCGCAGCTTGAAAAAAGGTCCATTTGCAGATCACCATTTGCTCGCTAAGGTTGATAAAGCCAACGAAGCTGGTGACAAGCATGTTATCAAAACTTGGTCACGCCGCTCGACAATCTTCCCAGAGTTCATCGGTCACACGATCGCTGTCTACGATGGTCGTAAACACGTACCGGTTTACGTGACAGAAGATATGGTCGGTCACAAACTTGGTGAATTCGCGCCAACTCGTTCTTATAAAGGACATGCTGGTAACGATAAGAAGACGAAACGTTAATCTGAGGGGAGGTACTCATTATGCAATCAAAAGCATCGGCTAATATGGTTCGCATTGCTCCTCGTAAGGCACGTCTCGTAGTAGACTTAATCCGCGGGAAGCAAATCGGCGAAGCTCTTTCGATTCTTGCTTACACGAACAAGGCAGCAACGCCAATCGTTGAAAAAGCATTGAAATCGGCAATCGCGAACGCTGAGCACAACTTCGACATGAACATCGAAAACCTCGTAGTAACAGAGGCTTACGTCAACGAAGGTCCAACGCTCAAACGTTTCCGCCCACGTGCAATGGGTCGCGCAAGCCGTATCAACAAACGTACGAGCCACGTTCACATCGTGGTATCTGAAAAATAAGGAGGGATTACCGTGGGTCAGAAGATTAACCCAACTGGTCTTCGCGTAGGTATCATCAAAGACTGGGAATCACGTTGGTTCGCAGATAAAGACTATGCTGATCTCCTTCATGAAGACTACGTAGTTCGTGAATATATCGAAAAACGTCTTAAAGACGCTAGTGTTTCTAAAATTGAAATCGAGCGCGCTGCAAACCGCTTGAACATTTCACTTCACACTGCTAAACCTGGTATGGTTATCGGTAAAGGCGGTTCTGAAATCGAAACACTTCGTACAGACATCACTAACCTTGCAAAAGGCAAACGCGTTCACGTTAACGTCGTTGAAGTGAAAAACCCGGATGCAGTTGCTAAACTTGTCGCTGAAAACATCGCTCGCCAACTTGAAGGCCGCGTATCTTTCCGTCGTGCAATGAAGCAATCAATCCAACGTTCTATGCGTTCAGGTATCAAAGGAATCAAGACTGAAGTTTCTGGTCGTCTTGGTGGCGCTGATATCGCTCGTTCAGAGAAGTATTCAGAAGGAACAGTTCCACTTCATACACTCCGTGCAGACATCGATTACGGTACTGCTGAAGCTGATACAACTTACGGCAAAATTGGCGTAAAAGTATGGCTCCACCACGGTGAAGTGCTTCCTACTAAAAAAGCAGCATCTAACGAACAATAATCCACATCCGTCTAGGGAAGGAGGCAACACAACATGTTGTTACCAAAACGTGTAAAATATCGTCGTGTTCACCGCGGCAACATGCGTGGTAAAGCGAAACGTGGTACTACAGTACACTTCGGCGAGTTCGGTATCCAAGCTCAAGAAGCTAGCTGGATCACTAGCCGTCAAATCGAATCAGCGCGTATCGCGATGACTCGTTATATGAAACGTGGTGGTAAAGTGTGGATCAAGATTTTCCCACATAAACCATACACTAAAAAACCTCTTGAAGTCCGAATGGGTTCAGGTAAAGGTGCTCCGGAGGGCTGGGTTGCAGTCGTTAAACCGGGGAAAGTAATGTTCGAAATCGCAGGAGTATCGGAAGAGATCGCACGCGAAGCTCTCCGTCTTGCATCACACAAACTTCCAGTAAAATGTAAGTTCGTAAAACGTGAAGAAAATGGTGGTGATACGAATGAAAGCAACTGATCTCCGTCAGCAAACTACAGAAGAGCTCAACGGTAAAGTCGGTTCGTGGAAAGAAGAGTTGTTCAACCTTCGTTTCCAACTCGCGACTGGTCAGCTTGAGAACCCTGCTCGTATCCGTGAAGTGCGCAAGTCGATTGCACGCGCGAAAACCGTTCTTCGTGAACGCGAACTCGGCATCAACAACGCATAATTCACTCGGATTCTGAGAGGAGGAACACTCAATGGAACGCACTAACAACCGCAAAGTATTAACTGGACGCGTCGTATCTGACAAAATGGATAAAACGATCGTTGTTTCAGTTGAGACTAAAGTAAAGCACAAGCTCTACGGCAAACGCGTAAACTACTCTAAGAAGTATAAAACGCATGATGAAAGCAACACAGCTAAAATCGGTGATGTTGTACGCATTCAAGAAACACGTCCACTTTCTAAGGACAAACGTTTCCGTCTCGTAGAAGTCGTCGAAAAAGCAGTAATCATCTAAACTCTAATTAGTTCGGATGAATAAACATCCGGAGGGAGGTACAATCGTATGATTCAACAAGAATCTCGCTTGAAAGTAGCAGACAACTCAGGAGCTCGTGAAGTCTTGACGATCAAAGTCCTCGGTGGATCTGGTCGCAAAACTGCTAACATCGGTGACGTAATTGTTTGCACAGTTAAACAAGCAACACCAGGTGGCGTTGTCAAAAAAGGTGAAGTTGTACGCGCAGTAGTCGTTCGTACTAAACGTGGCGTTCGTCGTAAAGACGGTTCGTACATCCGTTTTGACGAAAATGCAGCAGTCATCATCAAAGATGATAAAAGCCCACGTGGCACACGTATCTTCGGACCAGTCGCACGCGAACTTCGTGAAAAAGACTTCATGAAGATCGTCTCGTTGGCACCGGAAGTACTTTAATTCCAAAGAATTCCTACAAGGAGGTGCTCTAACGATGCATGTCAAAAAAGGTGATAAAGTTCAGGTTATGACTGGTAAAGATAAAGGCAAACAAGGCGTTATTCTTACTGCTATGCCTAAAAAAGATCGCGTTATCGTCGAAGGCGTTAACATGATCAAAAAACACACAAAACCTTCTCAACTTAACCCGCAAGGCGGAATTGTCGAGAAAGAAGCACCGATTCACGTATCGAACGTTATGCTCATCGACCCTAAGACAGGAACTCCAACACGCGTTGGTTTCACTGTGGTTGACGGCAAGAAAGTACGTATCGCTAAAAAATCGGGCGAAGCTTTAGATAAATAAGAAGATTTAAAGAAAGGAGGTCCACTTTCTGATGAACCGTTTAAAAGCTAAATACCAAGACGAAATCGTCAAAGTAATGATGGAGAAATTCAACTATACTTCTGTAATGCAAGCGCCGAAAGTCGATAAGATCGTAATCAACATGGGTGTTGGTGACGCTGTTACGAACACGAAAGCACTTGACATGGCAGTAGAAGAGCTTCAGCTCCTCACTGGTCAGAAGCCACTCATCACGAAAGCTAAGAAATCAATCGCTGGTTTCAAACTTCGTGAAGGTATGCCAATCGGTGCGAAGGTTACACTTCGCGGAGAGCGCATGTTCGAATTCCTCGACAAGTTGATCAACGTGTCACTTCCACGTGTACGTGACTTCCGTGGTGTATCGAAGAAATCATTCGATGGCCGTGGTAACTACACGCTAGGCGTGAAGGAACAATTGATCTTCCCAGAGATCGACTACGATCGCGTATCTAAAGTCCGTGGTATGGACATCGTTATCGTAACTACTGCTAATACGGATGAAGAGTCTCGTGAGCTTCTCACAGCACTCGGCATGCCATTCCAAAAATAAGGGAGGCCGCACACATGGCTAAGAAATCAATGATCGCACGTGAAGTAAAACGCCAAGCACTCGTAGAGCGCTACGCTGAACAACGCGCAGAATTGAAAGCACAAGGCGACTACATCGGCTTGAGCAAACTCCCACGTAACTCTTCAGCGGTTCGTTTACACAACCGTTGCAGTATCACTGGCCGTCCACACGGTTACATTGGTAAATTCGGTATCAGCCGTATTAAGTTCCGTGATCTTGCTCATAAAGGTCAAATCCCTGGTGTTAAAAAAGCAAGCTGGTAATTCATTAAAGTTGTGAAAGGAGGTACATCGCATGGTTATGACAGATCCGATTGCAGATATGCTTACACGCATTCGTAATGCAAACATGGTTCGCCATGAGAAGTTGGAAATGCCAGCTTCTACAATCAAACGTGAAGTCGCTGAAATCCTCAAACGTGAAGGTTTCATCCGCGATGTTGAATATCTCGAGGACAGCAAACAAGGTACGCTCCGCGTATTCCTTAAGTATGGCGCAAGCAACGAACGCGTTATCACTGGACTCAAACGTATCTCGAAACCAGGTCTTCGCGTTTACGCGAAAGCTGATGAAATCCCGAAAGTACTCGGTGGTCTCGGAATCGCTATCGTTTCAACATCTAAAGGTGTTATGACAGACAAAGAAGCTCGCCAACAAAAAGTCGGCGGCGAAGTGATCGCATACATCTGGTAATTCACGCATAAAAAGAACGGAGGTGTCTTAAATGTCACGTATTGGTAAAAAGCCGGTCGTTATCCCAGCAGGCGTTACAGTAACAGTTGAAAACAGCACAGTTACAGTAAAAGGTCCTAAAGGTGAACTCACACGTGAGTTCAACCCGACTATGGCTATCAACGTAGAAGGTAATGAATTGACTGTCGTTCGTCCAAACGACGAAAAGGCTAACCGTACAATTCACGGAACGACTCGTGCGCTTATCGCGAACATGGTCGAAGGTGTAAACAACGGTTTTGCTAAGACACTTGATATCCAAGGTGTTGGTTACCGTGCTCAAAAGCAAGGTAACAAAATCGTACTCAACCTCGGTTACTCACACCCAATCGAGTACACTCCGGAACAAGGCATTGAAGTCGAAGTTCCTACGAATACGCAAATCATCATCCGCGGAATCAACAAAGAGCGTGTTGGACACGTTGCTGCATTGATTCGTTCGTACCGTCAACCTGAGCCGTACAAAGGTAAAGGAATTCGTTACAGTGATGAAGTCGTTCGTCGTAAAGAAGGTAAAACAGGTAAGTAATTCGTTGATACGAATTGACCGGAAAGGAGTGGCATAAATGATCTCAAAGGCAGACAAAAACGCTACGCGTAAAAAGCGTCATGGTCGTGTACGTCGTACAATCATCGGGACTGCAACACGTCCACGCATGAACGTATTCCGTTCGAACAAGAACATTTACGTACAAGTCATTGACGATGCAACACATGCAACACTCGCATCTGCATCATCACTCGATCTTGAAAAAGGCAACACAGCTGACGCTGCAACAGCAGTCGGTAAGCTCGCAGCTGAACGCGCTCTTGAAAAAGGTATTGAAACAGTCGTTTTCGACCGTGGAGGATATCTCTATCATGGACGTATCAAAGCTGTAGCTGAAGCAGCTCGTGAAGCTGGTCTCAAATTCTAATAGAAAAGGAGGGAACCTCTACATGCGCCAGTTAGAAATTAACATGGATCAACTCGAAGAACGCGTTGTTACTGTAAACCGCGTCGCGAAAGTAGTAAAAGGTGGCCGTCGCTTCCGTTTTGCTGCACTCGTCGTCGTAGGTGACAAGAATGGTCACGTAGGTTTCGGTACGGGTAAAGCTCAGGAAGTGCCTGAAGCGATCCGTAAAGCAATCGAAGATGCAAAGAAAAACATGGTTAACGTTCCAATCGTTAACACTACAATTCCACACGAAATCAACGGAATTTTCGGTGCAGGTCACGTCTTCTTGAAACCTGCTTCTGAAGGTACTGGAGTCATCGCTGGTGGCCCAGTTCGTGCGGTTCTCGAATTAGCGGGAATCAACGACATTCTTTCGAAATCACTTGGATCAAGCACTCCAATCAACATGGTTCGTGCGACTGTTAAAGGTCTCACTTCACTTAAACGTGCTGAAGACGTTGCGAAACTCCGCGGTAAAACCGTCGAAGAACTTCGCGGTTAAGAAAGGGAGGGAATACAGATGGCGAAACTCGCAGTTACCCTCACACGCAGCATGATCGGTCGTCCGGAGAACCAACGCGTTACTACTCGTACGCTTGGTCTCCGTAAGATGCACCAAACGGTTGTCGTACCTGACAACGCTGCTATGCGTGGGATGATTAACCACGTGTCACACTTATTGACAGTTAAAGAAATTCAAGAGTAATAGAACGATATAATTTTATGAGGAGGTGCCCCACTATGAAACTCCATGAATTGAAACCAGCTGCTGGTTCACGTTCAGAACGCAACCGTGTAGGTCGCGGTATGTCTTCTGGTAACGGTAAGACTTCTGGCCGTGGTCACAAAGGTCAAAAAGCTCGTTCAGGCGGTGGTGTTCGTCCAGGTTTCGAAGGTGGACAAAACCCACTTTTCCGTCGTTTACCAAAACGCGGCTTCAACAACCCGACTCGTAAAGAGTTCGCGGTTATCAACCTTGACACACTTAACCGTTTTGAAGAAGGAACTGAAGTAACTCCTGAACTTCTTATCGAGACTCGCGCAGTCAAAGGTATGAAAGACGGCGTTAAGATCCTTTCAAACGGCAAGATTGAAAAGAAACTGACAGTAAAAGCTCACAAGTTCTCCGAAGCTGCGAAGCAAGCGATCGAAGCTGCCGGCGGTACGGTTGAGGTGATCTAATGTTTCAAGCGATCTCCAATATGTGGCGCGTAGCCGACATCCGTCGGCGCATTCTCTTTACCTTGGCCCTGATTATCGTGTTCCGGATCGGAGCGCATATCCCAGTGCCGATGGTAAACACTGAAGTATTCAAGATTGACGAGAATGGTATTCTCGGATTCTTGAACTCCTTCGGCGGGAATGCTTTGCAGAATTTCTCACTCTTTGCGATGGGAATCATGCCGTATATTACGGCCTCGATCGTTGTCCAACTCTTACAGATGGACGTTGTTCCAAAGTTTGCCGAATGGGCAAAACAAGGAGAGGCGGGCCGTAAGAAGTTAGCAACGGTAACGCGCTATGGAACGATCGTACTCGGCTTAGTCCAAGCGTTTGGAATCGCGCTTGGATTTAACCGTATCTATCCAGGTCTTGTCAATGAAGATTTTGGCACCTGGACGTACGTTATGATTGCACTTGTTTTGACGGCTGGTACAGCGTTCTTGATGTTCCTCGGTGAACTCATTACGGAGAAGGGCATTGGTAACGGGATATCAATGATCATCTTCGCTGGGATTGTCGCAGGCTTCCCGAACGCGTTCCGCCAGATTTACGAAACAAAGCTCCAAAATGCAGGGGATGCTTTGTTCGTCAATGTGCTTTATATCGTACTGTTGCTTTTAATCATCATTGCGGTCATCGTCGGTGTCATCTATGTGCAGCAAGCTGCACGTAAGATTCCGATTCAGTACGCTAAGCGTACGGTGAACCGTGCGCCAGTAGGCGGCCAATCGACACACTTGCCGATGAAGCTGAATGCTGCTGGTGTTATCCCAGTTATCTTCGCGGTATCGTTCATGGTGACTCCACCAACGATTGCAAGTTTCTTTGCGAGTCCGGAAAACGCGACGAAAATTCGTGACATCTTCGACTATACGAGTCCAATCGGAATGTCGATTTATGTTGCATTGATCATCGCCTTCTCGTACTTCTACACATTCGTTCAGGTCAACCCGGAACAAATGGCAGAGAACCTTCAAAAACAAGGCGGGTACATTCCTGGTATCCGTCCTGGTAAGCAAACGGAACAATACATCACGAAGATCCTCTATCGTCTGACATTCTTCGGTTCGCTCTTCCTTGCTGTCATCGCGGTAACGCCAACGTTCTTTATTAAGTTCGCTGGTTTACCGAACTCGGTGCAAATTGGTGGAACAAGCTTGCTGATTGTCATCGGTGTAGGTCTTGAGACGATGAAACAGATTGAAAGTCAACTGGTTAAACGACACTACAAAGGCTTTATCCGATAAGGCGGGAGGAAGGGGACCATCCCTTTCCTTTCTGTTGTGTCTATAGAGTCTATAGAAGTGGAGGCTACCGACATGAATCTTGTATTGATGGGCTTGCCGGGTGCTGGAAAAGGAACGCAGGCTGCGAAAATTATCGAAGACTACGCCATTCCACACATCTCGACAGGCGACATGTTCCGCGCGGCGATCAAAGATCAAACACCGCTCGGGCAGGAAGCGAAATCGTACATGGATAAAGGGGAACTCGTTCCGGATGAAGTCACAATCGGCATCGTACGTGAACGTCTCGCCAAAGAAGACTGTGCAAATGGTTTTCTTCTTGACGGTTTCCCACGCACAGTGAAACAAGCAGATGCTCTTGAAGCATTACTTGCGGATCTTAACAAACAAATCGATCACGTCATTCACATCGGTGTCAACCCGGAGAAACTTGTCCCTCGTTTGACAGGCCGCCGGATTTGCCCGACATGTGGAGCAACGTATCACGTCATCTATAACCCACCAAAAGTGGAAGGTGTCTGTGATATCGACGGATCAGCACTTGTTCAACGTGAAGATGATCAAGAAGAAACGGTTCGCCGTCGTCTTGAAGTCAACGTCGCGCAAGCGCAACCTTTGATTGACTTTTACGCTGAAAAAGGGTATCTTCGTAATTTGGACGGTGATCGTCCGATTAATGAAGTTTACTCCGATGTTCAAGCACTTCTTGGTGGTCAGTAATGATCATTACGAAAGCGCCGCGTGAAATCGACATTATGCGTAAGGCAGGACAAATCGTCGCTCGGACGCATAAGGAGCTTAAAGCTCACATTCGTCCAGGCATCACGACGGGGCAACTCGACGCGATCGCTGAACGTTATATTCGAAGTCAAGGGGCAACACCATCGTTTAAAGGTTATAATGGGTTTACTGGTAGCATCTGCGCATCAGTAAATGAAGAACTTGTCCATGGTATTCCGGGTGACCGCGTACTCCACGATGGAGACATCATCTCGATTGATATCGGGGCGGAGTATAATGGATATCACGGAGATTCAGCCTGGACATATCCGGTCGGTACAATCTCTGAAGAGACAAAGCAGTTACTTGACGTAACTGAAGAATCTCTGTATAAAGGATTGGAGCGCGCCAAAGCTGGTGTGCACCTGACAGATATTTCGCATGCGATTCAGTCACATGTCGAAGCAGCGAATTTTTCTGTAGTCCGCGAATATGTGGGCCACGGCGTGGGACAAAATTTGCATGAAGATCCGCAAATCCCACATTATGGACCACCGGGGAAAGGGCCGCGCCTGAAAACCGGCATGACACTGGCGATTGAGCCAATGGTCAACGTCGGGAAACGCTATGTTCGCACACTATCCGACAATTGGACGGTAGTGACAGTGGACGGTAGCATGTGCGCCCACTTTGAGCACACCATCGCCATCACAGACGACGGCTACGAGATCTTAACGGTCGATGCAGAGTGAGCTGTGCGCGTTATTGGTGTCACCTTTCTATAAGCCGCTATCCACTCGTGTTTGTGACCGATGATCTCTCAACGGCTACTGTAGAAAGCCCCTAAGCGCTACAAATCGTCTGGGCTCCCAATCAACTTTATAGAGAAAGGGGTATAATTGATGGCGAAACAAGATGTAATCGAAGTGGAAGGTACGGTTATCGAACCACTTCCAAATGCGATGTTTAAGGTGGAGTTAGAAAACGGCCACACGGTCCTCGCGCACGTCTCAGGAAAAATTCGGATGCACTTCATTCGGATTTTACCAGGAGATAAAGTAACAGTTGAGTTGTCACCATACGACTTAACTCGCGGACGGATCACATACCGTTTCAAATAAAAACTCCGATTTTTTCAGGAGGAGGTATTCACAATGAAAGTAAGACCTTCGGTTAAACCGATCTGTGAAAAGTGTAAAGTTATCCGCCGTAAAGGCAAAGTAATGGTTATTTGCGAAAACCCTAAGCATAAACAAAAACAAGGGTAATTAAACAAGGAGGTGCACACATGGCACGTATTGCTGGTGTAGATATTCCACGTGAGAAACGCATCGTTATCTCACTCACTTACATCTATGGTGTTGGTAAAACGACTGCTCAGAAAGTCTTGAAAGAAGCTGGTATCTCTGAAGATACTCGTACTCGTGAATTGACTGAAGAACAACTCAACCAACTTCGTGATGGTTTAGATAAAGTAAAAGTTGAGGGTGACCTTCGTCGTGAAATCTCACTCAACATCAAACGTTTGATCGAAATCGGTTGCTACCGTGGTGTTCGTCACCGTCGTGGTCTTCCAGTTCGTGGTCAAAACACTAAAAACAACTCGCGTACTCGTAAAGGCCCACGCCGTACAGTAGCGAACAAGAAGAAGTAAGGGAGGGTAAACTAATATGGCAAAACGTAAACAGAACGTTCGTAGTAAACGTAAAGTCAAAAAGAATATTGA
This sequence comes from Exiguobacterium sp. s127, assembly GCF_018618695.1. Lineage (NCBI taxonomy): Bacteria > Bacillati > Bacillota > Bacilli > Caryophanales > Exiguobacterium > Exiguobacterium sp. s127. Next base: position 44,927 of record NZ_JACSMO010000014.1, read on the forward strand.
GTCTGGTATCGTGCATATCCGTTCAACATTCAACAACACAATCGTTACGATCACTGATGTGCAAGGGAATGCAATCTCTTGGGCAACTGCAGGTAACATGGGCTTCAAAGGCTCACGTAAATCGACTCCATTCGCAGCACAACTTGCTTCTGAAACAGCTGCAAAAACTGCAATGGACAACGGTATGCGTACTGTAGAAGTCAACGTTAAAGGTCCTGGTGCAGGTCGTGAAGCTGCTATCCGTGCGCTTCAAGCAATCGGTCTCGAAGTTACAGCGATCCGTGACGTAACTCCAGTTCCACACAACGGTTGCCGCCCTCCAAAACGTCGTCGCGTGTAACCCGTCTTGTACTGCAAAGCGGGAAATCGAGTAGACTTTTGTTGATCGTTTGACCAAATCAAGCAGTAGACACGTACACGAGACGGTTGGCGATTGAACGCGATGGCCAACAGGACGATATTCAAGGAGGGGTTCAGATGATCGAAATCGAAAAACCGAAGATTGAAACGGTCGAATTAAGCGAAAACGCTACGTTTGGTAAATTCGTAGTAGAACCGCTTGAGCGTGGATTCGGTACAACGCTTGGTAACTCATTGCGTCGTATCCTATTATCTTCACTTCCGGGTGCTGCAGTCACTGCAGTCCAAATCGATGGCGTTCTTCATGAGTTCTCGACGATTGATGGCGTTGTAGAAGACGTTACCCAAATCATCTTGAACCTTAAGAAACTCGCCCTCAAAGTTTACTCGGAAGAAGAGAAAACACTTGAGATCGATATTCAAGGCGCTGGCGTTGTTACTGCGGCAAACATTACGCATGACAGCGACGTCGAAATCCTCAACCCAGAACTTCACATTGCAACACTTGCAGAAGGTGCATCACTTCATATGCGTCTGACAGCTCGTCGCGGTCGTGGGTATGTTCAGGCTGAAGATAACAAACGGGACGATATGCCAATCGGTGTGATCCCAATTGATTCGATTTACACGCCAATTCAACGTGTAAACTATCAAGTTGAAAAAACACGTGTCGGTCAAGATGCGAGCTTCGATAAATTGACGCTTGATGTTTGGACGGACGGTTCAATCCGCCCTGAAGAAGCAGTGTCACTCGGTGCGAAAATCATGACAGAACACTTAAACATCTTTGTTGGTCTTACGGACGAAGCGCTCCATGCCGAAATCATGGTCGAAAAGGAAGAAGATCAAAAAGAAAAAGTACTTGAAATGACGATCGAAGAACTCGATCTTTCAGTTCGTTCGTACAACTGTTTGAAACGCGCTGGTATCAATACGGTTCAAGAACTCGCGAATAAGAGCGAAGACGAGATGATGAAAGTTCGTAACCTCGGACGTAAATCACTCGAAGAAGTTCAAGCGAAGCTCGACGAACTCGGACTTGGTTTGCGTAAAGAAGACTAAAAACTATTAATTGCACGAAGGAGGGAATCCATCCATGGCATACTCGAAATTAGGCCGTACAAGCTCACAACGTAAGGCACTTTTGCGTGACCTTGCGACTGATCTCATCATCAATGAGCGTATCCAAACTACAGAACAAAAAGCGAAGGAACTTCGTCCAGTCGTTGAGAAACTCATCACTTTAGGTAAACGCGGTGATCTCCACGCTCGTCGTCAAGTTGCATCGTTCGTTCGCCGTGAAGCTGCTGGTCAAAACGCAGAGGGCAAAGCACAAGACGCGATCCAAAAATTATTCGCTGATGTTGCTCCACGTTTTGCTGAGCGTCAAGGTGGTTACACACGCATCATGAAAATGGGACCACGTCGTGGTGACGGCGCAGAAATGGTCATCATCGAACTCGTTTAATTTTTAAATGATTCGTTATAAAAGGGCAGTGCGTAACTCGCTTCTGCCCTTTTGTTACAAATGGAATTAATTGATTTGATGAAGGAGGAGTAGACATGACGAAGCTAATTGAACTGGATCACGTTACGTATCGGTATCCGGAACAGGAACAAGCTGCGTTACAAGATGTCTCTCTGACGATTCATTCTGGTGAATGGGTCGCCATCGTTGGACACAACGGCTCTGGAAAATCAACGCTGACTAAATTGTTTAATGGCTTGTTGCTTCCTGAATCAGGGACGGTGACCGTAGGCGAGACGTTCTCGAGTGCGAATCCGGAGCAACTATGGGAGATGCGTCGGGCAATCGGCATCGTCTTTCAAAATCCAGATAATCAATTTGTTGGCACGACCGTGCGCGACGACGTGGCATTTGCCCTTGAAAATTGGGGTGTGCCACGCGAGGAAATGGTTCGTCGTATTGACGACAGTCTAGCGCGCGTTGGCCTTACGGATTTTGTTGATCGGGAACCCCATCAACTATCCGGCGGACAGAAGCAGCGTGTCGCAATTGCTTCGGCACTTGCGATGCGCCCTGATGTTCTCGTGCTTGATGAAGCAACATCGATGCTTGATCCACTCGCACGTGAAGAGGTTATGTCGACCGTTCAAGAATTATATGAACGACATCCGATGGCGGTAGTCGCCATTACACATGAATTAGACGAGGTCTTACAGGCCAGTCGTGTCATCGTGATGGATGCCGGGAAAATCGTATTAGAAGGTACACCTCAAGAAGTCTTTGCGAAATCGGCGTTTCTCCAAGAAATCGGTCTCGATGTTCCTTTCATCGTTCGAGTTCAGGAGCAATTGCGGGCGCGAGGTCTCTCGTATGGGGACACGATACTAGATGAAAGTGAATTGGTGAACCGCTTATGCCAATCCTAATCCAGGAATTGAACTATACGTACCAACTTAATAGTCCGTTCGAACGAGTCGCGCTGCGTGATGTGAATCTTGAGATTCCGTCAGGGGCGCTTGTTGCGTTTGTAGGGCACACTGGGTCTGGGAAGTCGACGCTCGTCCAGCACATCAATGGATTGCTGAAACCGACGAGAGGAAAAGTCCAAGTCGATGACATCATCATTGAACCAAAACGAAAACAAGATTTAAAGGCACTACGAAAACGTGTCGGTCTCGTCTTTCAGTATCCTGAGTACCAGCTGTTTGAAGAAACAGTCTTAAAGGATGTCATGTTCGGTCCAATGAACTTCGGGCATGAGCAGGAAGAGGCGGAACGGCTCGCAAAAGAGGCATTACGCACAGTAGGGCTAGACGAAGTCTTCTGGTCCCGATCGCCGTTTGACTTGTCTGGTGGGCAAATGAGGCGTGTTGCGATCGCAGGCGTACTCGCTAGTCAACCAGACGTGTTGATCGTCGACGAACCGACCGCTGGACTCGATCCGCAAGGACGTAAGCAAATGCTGAGTCTTTTCGCCCGGCTTCATGCGGAAACGGGTTTGACATTACTCTTGATCACGCATGATATGGATCAAGTGCTCGAATATACGAATCGTGTCGTCGTCATGGAGCATGGACAAGTCGCGTATGATGGAGAGCCGATCGGATTATTCCAACAGGCGGAGCTGCTGAAGCAGTTCCATCTTGATCTTCCGCACGTCTTAGCACTTGCCTGGCCGGTGGCAGACCGACTCGGACTTTCGCGTCCGAACTTACGAACGGAACCGGAAGTCGTGGATTGGATTCTACAGGTACAGGGGGGACGTATATGATCGTCGGACAACATATTCCGGGTACGTCCTATCTTCATCGTTCTTCTGCGCTTGCAAAAATTATTTTTGCATTTTGTTTCATCCCGCTCGTGTTCCTCGCGAACAATGCAGCGACGAACATTTTTTTACTCATCTTTACGTTTTTAGCGTTAGCGAGTAGTAAATTGCCACTCCGCTACGTCTTGAAGGGCTTACGTCCGATTCTTTTCCTAATCGTCTTCACCTTCATCGTTCAACTGTTCTTTACGCGAGAAGGAACCGTCTTGTTCGAATTTGGATGGTTTAAAATTTATTCGGAAGGTCTGCGTCTCGCCATCATCGTCTCGCTCCGCTTCTTCTATTTGGTCTCGATCACGACACTCGTCACCTTGACGACGTCACCGATCGAGCTGACAGATGCAATTGAGTTGCTTTTGAAGCCATTCAAGGTCGTCCGCGTTCCGACGCATGAGATTGCCTTGATGCTCTCGATTTCGCTGCGGTTCTTACCGACATTGGCAGAAGAGACGGAGAAGATCATGAAAGCACAGCAGGCACGTGGTGTTGATTTAGCGGCAGGACCGATTAAAGAGCGTCTGCGGGCAATCATCCCACTTTTGATTCCATTGTTCATCTCGGCCTTTAAGCGGGCAGAGGACCTCGCGATTGCGATGGAAGCACGCGGCTACCGTGGGGGAGAAGGACGGACGCGTCTTCGGGAATCGAAATGGACGGCACGTGATACCGGTTTGATGGGTCTCCTCGTCGTCGTCGCGCTCCTGCTTGTTTACTTACGGGGAGGTTTCTGATGCGACGTTTTAAATGTACGATTCAATATGACGGGACGGGTTACTCTGGTTACCAAGTCCAACCGAATGGTGTAACGATCCAGGAGGTCGTCGAGAAGACGCTTGCGCGGATGCACAAGCACCCGGTCAAGGTGATTGGATCAGGGCGTACAGACGCTCGTGTGCACGCACAGGGGCAAGTCATCCATTTCGATACGGAACTTGCGATTGCGCCGGACAGCATGGTCAAGGCCTTAAATACGTTATTACCGGACGATATTCGTGTCCGGGACTGTAAAGAGGTCGCTTCTGACTTCGAAGCAAGGTATGATGTAGTGGGGAAAGAGTACCGGTACTTCGTACGCCGGACCGAAGATGCGTTTCGACGTCATCAATCGGTATTGATTCCGTACGCGCTTGATCTCGACGTGATGCGTCAAGCGATGACGTATTTAGTCGGCACCCATGATTTCAGTTCGTTTTGTGTCGCGAAGACGGAAACGGATAATCGGATCCGGACGATTTATGAAGCGGAGTTGATTGAGTACGGGGAAGAGCTGATCTTTCGGTTTAAAGGAAGCGGTTTTCTCTATAATCAGATTCGTATCATGGTCGGGACTTTGTTTGATGTCGGACGCGGACGTTTTGCCGCTACGGACATCAAGAAGATGCTTGCCGCGAAGGATCGAAACGTCGCTGGTGTGACGGCACCACCGCACGGGTTGTACCTTTGGGAAGTTTTCTACCCAGAGTCTAAAAAAGGCATTTGACATTAGCCGCTAAAAAACATACAATGTTTATTGGCATTTCATTTATTATGAAACCACAATCTTAGCCCCGTACACCTAAGATTCTGATAGATTCACACAGTGAATAAATGAAAAATCAAAAAAGAAACTTTTAAATTCCTTAGGAGGTATTTTACATGCGCACAACTTTCATGGCGAAAGCTACTGATGTAGAACGCAAATGGCTCCTTATCGACGCAGAAGGCAAAACACTCGGTCGTCTTTCGAGCGAAGTGGCTTCACTTCTCCGCGGTAAGCACAAACCTACGTTCACACCACACGTTGACTGTGGGGATCACGTTATCCTCATCAACGTTGAGAAAATCGTATTAACTGGTAACAAACTCGACAAAAAGGTCTACTACCGTCACTCTGGTCATCCAGGCGGCTTGAAGCAGACTGTCGCACGCGACTTACTCGCTAACAAACCTGAGCGTATGCTTGAACTCGCGATCAAAGGGATGCTTCCAAAAGGTAGCCTCGGTCGTCAAATGTTCAACAAACTCCACGTTTACGCTGGAGATACTCATAAGCAAGAAGCACAACAACCAGAAGTTTACGAACTTCGCGGTTAATACGAATTTAGGAGGAACTACACGATGGCAGATGTACGTTACTACGGCACTGGTCGCCGTAAACACGCGGCAGCTCGCGTTTTCCTCGTTGCTGGAGACGGTAAAGTCACAGTTAACGGGCGCGATATCAGCGAATACTTCGGTTATGAAACTTTAATCATGACTGCAAAAGAACCACTTGTACTCACAGAAACAGAAGGTAAATACGATATCATGGTAACGGTCAAAGGCGGCGGCTTCACTGGTCAAGCAGGCGCTATCCGTCACGGTATCTCACGTGCACTTCTTCAAGCGGATCCAGATTTCCGTGGAACACTCAAAGCTAAAGGCTTCTTAACACGCGATGCTCGTATGAAAGAACGTAAAAAATACGGTCTTAAAGCAGCACGTCGTGCACCTCAGTTCTCAAAACGTTAATCGTTTTATCTCTCATCCTTACGGGTGGGAGATTTTTTTATGCCAAAAGACCGCTCTCTAATTAAAAAAGCGGTCAAGCAACTGTCTGCCGTTCAAAACGTACGTCGTCGTATTGTTCGGATGAGGAATAAGAGTGCTGTGAGAGCAACAAACGTCAGCGGGATACTCCAGAGGAACAGATGCTGTAAAAATGCAAGAGGATCATTCGCCGTCTGTGAACCGACTGTACCGGTAAAAGACGTCTCCTGACTTAACACCGTGCTGTTTTCAGGGAGAGCGGGTTGATAAGCTACATTTGCTTCATGCCCTGCATAAAAGTAAATCGCATAGCCGATATGTAAGAAGACTGTGATGACGCTTGCGAAGACTAACATTTTTTTCATCAAAAAACTCCTTTTTCCGAATGCTTGGTGAGGATAAGTCCATCGTTAAGTATACCGGATTCTGTTTTCGGGAACAGAGGAGAAAGGAGTGTGGTGAAAGATGACACTATCAGTCAGTTGGTTGCTCGAACGAGCCAATCGAAAACTGAATGTTCCCGGACTCTCGCCGGAAGTCGCCCGAAAGACACGCCAAGTCATCCGGGAACTCCATGTCAAAGGAATTTATGTCGGAGTGGCCCAAGGCTTCCGTTCCTATGCCGAGCAGGAGAAACTCTATGCGCAAGGACGAACGACGCCGGGAGCGATTGTCACGCATGCCCGTGGAGGACAATCAAATCATAACCGCGGGATTGCCGTTGATCTGTTTCAATACTCCATGGACGGAACGGAAGCGATCTTTAATACCGATGCCAACTTTCAACAAATCGTCCAGGCAATGAAACGGCAATGTTTTTCCTGGGGCGGAGATTGGAGTGGATTTAAAGATTATCCGCACTTTGAGTTAAATACAGTGACGACGGATGTTTTAGTGCCTTATCCGGGACAGCCGCTCTATCGAGGGGCCGTCCAGATGAACAGTCGGGACATCGAGCGGATTCAGCGGGCGGTCAAGGCAACCGTCACGAAACGATTTGATGTAGAGACGGTTGAAAAGGTCCGTGCCTACCAAGCACGTCAAGGATTAGCAGTTGACGGAGTCGTCGGACCGGCAACCTGGAATCGGATGTTTTAACAGATCGGGAGATCCCTTTTAGCGACAGCGCGGAGGAGATCTCTTTTTTTGAAGCTGCTGGACTGATTCTTCCGGGTCGACAAGGAAATGTCATCCTTTATGAGCCGAAATGTGCAAGCGCTATCTTATTTTTGTTATACTGAAATGGAATAAATCGAACGTTCTCAGGGGGAAGGCACTATGTTGAATGAACAAGAAATTCGCGAGGTAGTCGGACAGTTAATTGATCCGACGATCGAACGCTCGCTTGCAGATACGAACGGGATTCGTGATGTCCGAATCAAAGGAGACTACGTCAGCCTGAAAATCGCACTTGCGCAAGCAGGTTCAGGTGAACAGTTGACGTTACAACAAGAAATCGTTAAAGAGTTAAAAGAAAAAGGCTTCAAGACGGTCGGACTTCGTTTCGAGGCACTCGGCGATCACGGGATTCAGGCAGCGACGACACCATCGATTCTTAAACCGGAGTCAGGGACGACGTTCATCGCGATCGCTTCTGGTAAAGGGGGCGTCGGAAAATCGACGGTTTCCGTCAACCTCGCAGTTGCCCTTGCACGGGCAGGTAAAAAAGTCGGTTTGATCGACGCGGATATCTATGGTTTTAGTGTTCCGGATATGATGGGAATTGAAACACGACCGACCGTCGTCAATGACCGGATCATTCCGCCAGAGCGGTTTGGCGTAAAAGTCATCTCGATGGGCTTCTTCGTCGAAGACAATGCACCAGTCATCTGGCGTGGACCGATGCTCGGGAAGATGCTCAATAACTTCTTCTCGGATGTTGAGTGGGGCGATCTTGATTACCTCTTGCTCGATTTGCCGCCAGGAACGGGTGACGTCGCACTTGATATTCACTCGATGCTCCCAAGCTGTCAGGAATTGATTGTCACGACACCACATGCGACAGCGGCATTCGTTGCAGCTCGTGCCGGTGCGATGGCGATTAAGACGAACCACCGTTTGCTCGGTATCATTGAAAATATGGCGTACTTCGAAAGCAAGGTAACCGGTGAAAAAGAGTATGTCTTCGGATCAGGTGGCGGAGAGAAGTTGTCAGAAGCGCTAAAAACAGATATTCTAGCTAAGATTCCACTTGGACAACCATATGCGAATGAATCGGACTTTGCACCATCGATTTATCGCGATGACCATCCATTTGAAACACACTATAATGAACTCGCAGCGCGTGTCATCGAAAAAGTAGAGGGATAATACATGAAGATTAAAGGATTTTTGAAGCTGTTCTGGATGACGCTCCTAATTGGGACGCTAGCCGGCTTCGTGTTTAACCTTGTCGCTGAACCAGGGTACGTCCGCAATCAATCGATTAGCGGATACATTACGGCCTTGGCATACAGTAGTACATGGACGGCAATCAGCCTGATGGGCTTTTTCTCTTATTTGATTTTGCACCGGGTCGGACTTGATCTGTTCCGCGGCGCAAAGTTATGGAATCGGGTTCAGGTCGTTTTGATTGCCTTCGCCTTGTTTGACGGCGTCTACTTACGTGGACTTGCGTTCGGATTCGATAAAACAAGCCTCTATATTGGTGAAATGGTTGTCTTATTGTTCGTCGCATTTCTCGTCGCGCGTACGAAAGCCCGTGAAACAAATTTCAGTGCTTTCATCCCGACGTTATTCTTAATGACGGTCATCACGTTGATTGAATGGGTACCAGCTCTTCAGGCAACGCAAGACAAGCGGATGCTTTGGGCCGCACTGGCGACACTCTTGGTTTGTAATGCGTATCAAATCCTGATGTTGCATCGCCTGCAAGAAAAGCCTGCTCCAGCGAAAGTACAGTCGCAAAAACAGGCATAAGAAAAGGACTCGAGGGATGGTTGTTCTGACCTATTCCATCGAGTCCATCTTTTTTAAAAGTTTTTTTAGAAAAACAGTTGACGTGAAAAACAAGAGTTGATATATTAATACATGTCGCTGAGGCACACACCGAAAGCGAGCGTCATACAACGAAAAAAACTTATAAAAAAGAATTGACATCAGTTAATACTTTACTGTAAGATTTAAAAGTCGTCAAATGACATATCGGACTTTGAAAACTGAACGATGAGGCAAAAAACGTATCTTCGGATACAAACAATGAATGAAGCGCGAGCTTCGTCAACGTGACTTTTAGTCACAAAAACGAGCAAGTCAAACACTTTATGGAGAGTTTGATCCTGGCTCAGGACGAACGCTGGCG
>NZ_JACSMO010000015.1:0-29331 GCF_018618695.1 Exiguobacterium sp. s127
ACAGGAAGACGATTAGGGAGGAAAGAGAGAGCAAAAAAAGATGGGAGATCACATTCAAGTGACCTTCCATCTAGTTTGTCTACACGCTGTGACGTGTCTCAAGACACGTCTTGCTCGAAGGCGATTCATCTCCTACCTGCGCTGGGCTTCGCCCTGAGACGCTTAGAGGTGGGAGTATTCTCGCCTGATTTTGATAAACGGCAACTAAACGTTTAAGATACCTCTGATTCGGCTAAAACATAATTAGAGCAGAATAGAGAATTGGAGATGATGAACATGTTGTCAGCGAAACAAATCGAGGAATTCAAAGAACGTCTATTTAAGGAAAAAGATAAAACGGAATCGAACATCGAGAACCGTGAAACAGATTACGACGAAGGCGCACTTTCAAGTTATGATAATCATCCTGGAGATTCAGGTGACGAATTATTTTTACGGGAACGGGATCAAGCGATCACGGATTTAGAAACAGACATGTTATCTGACGTCGATCTTGCCCTAAAAGCAATCGAAGAAGGCACGTACGGAATCTGTAAGGTATGTGGAAAAGAAATCGAGCTAGAGCGTCTCGATATCATTCCTGAAACACTCTTATGCATTGATGATGCGAAAGAAGAAGCTGAAAAAAATAGCTTGAATGAGCAACAACGACCGGTCGAAGAGGATGTACTCGATCCATCTGTTACAGCGACGGGAAAAGATATTGATGGAGATACGGATGGCTTTAGTAAAGTCAGTGACTTCGGAAACTCAGACTCGCCGTCAGATAATGAAGATGGCATCGACACGACGCGTTCATAAGAGGTTGATTAAAAGATGCAAGACAGGGGGCGATAATCGTTTCCTGTCTTGCATTTTTCAATCAAAAAAGTTAACGGAAAATTTTGACTTTTCATACTTATTTGTTAGTATGTACATGAGGGGTTTTTTTACGGGGGACCAAAATGAAAGCGCATACAAAAACTTCTCGGGTTGACCATTTTATTTGAGGGAGGAAAACAGTCATGATTTACGAGATTCCAAACACACAAGGGTCAAAAGTACAGTACAGAGATCGTTATGAAAATTTCATCAACGGGAAATGGACGGCACCCGTCAATGGAGAATATTTTGATGACATCACACCGGTCACCGGGAAGGTATTATGCCAAGTCGCGCGTTCGACAAAAGAAGATATCGAATTAGCACTCGATGCCGCACACGCAGCCAAAGAGGCGTGGGGAAAAACATCGGTCGCGGAACGGTCGAACATCTTAAATAAAATCGCCAATCGGATGGAAGAAAATTTAGAACTTTTAGCCTACGCCGAGACGCTAGAAAACGGGAAAGCCGTCCGCGAGACGTTAAACGCAGATTTACCACTGGCGATTGATCATTTCCGTTATTTCGCCGGTGTCATCCGGGCGCAAGAAGGATCTGTCGGGGAACTTGATAACGATACCGTCGCCTATCATTTTCATGAGCCGCTCGGCGTCGTCGGTCAAATCATTCCGTGGAACTTCCCGATTCTGATGGCCGTCTGGAAACTAGCACCGGCATTAGCTGCCGGAAACTGTGTCGTCTTAAAACCGGCAGAACAGACACCGGCAAGTATTTTACTCTTGACTGAAATGATTGAAGACTTGCTCCCGGCAGGCGTCTTGAATATCGTCAACGGGTTTGGTTTAGAGGCAGGGAAACCACTTGCGTCGAGCAAACGGATTGCGAAAATCGCCTTCACGGGTGAAACGACGACAGGTCGCTTAATCATGCAGTATGCGTCACAAAACATTATTCCCGTCACACTTGAATTAGGTGGAAAATCTCCGAACATCTTCTTTGAAGATATTATGGACGCCGATGACGCCTTTTTCGATAAAGCAATCGAAGGGTTACTAATGTTTGCCTTGAATCAAGGGGAAGTCTGTACCTGTCCATCGCGGGCGTTGATTCAGGAGTCGATTTATGAACCGTTCATGGAGCGGGTACTTGAACGCGTCAAAGCAATCAAACTCGGAAATCCACTTGACGCCGACGTCATGATGGGTGCACAAGCATCGAATGAACAAATGGAAAAAATTCTATCTTATCTAGAAATCGGTAAATCAGAAGGCGCAGAATGCCTGATTGGTGGAGAACGAAATCAGATGGACGGCGATCTTGCGGACGGTTTCTACATCCAGCCGACGATCTTTAAAGGGCACAACAAGATGCGGATTTTCCAAGAAGAAATTTTTGGACCGGTTCTGTCCGTCACGACGTTCAAAACGGATGACGAAGCGCTTGAGATTGCGAACGATACGTTATATGGTCTCGGTGCCGGTGTATGGACGCGCGACATGAACCGTGCCTATCGCTTCGGACGGGCGATTGAAGCAGGACGTGTCTGGACGAACTGTTACCATCAGTACCCTGCCCATGCGGCATTCGGCGGTTACAAGATGTCCGGGATTGGTCGAGAAAATCATAAAATGATGCTCAATCATTACCAGCGGACGAAAAACCTTCTCGTCAGCTATAGCCCGAACAAACTCGGTTTCTTCTAAGCGAAGAAAGGAAGTGTCCGTATGGTTGAACGTGTCCTTGCTACAGCGGCGACGCTCGAGTTGATTGACAAGTTACGAGCAAAGCATGGACCCCTCATCTTTCATCAATCCGGGGGGTGTTGTGATGGCAGTTCACCGATGTGCTTTGCGGAAGGGGATTTATTTCTCGCAGATCACGATTTATTGATTGGGACAATTGGCGGCTGTCCATTTTATATTCATGAAGATCAGTATACGTATTGGAAACACACGCAACTCCTCATCGATGTTGTCGATGGGCGCGGTGGCATGTTTTCGCTTGAAGGGGTCGAAGGGAAACGTTTTCTGACCCGATCCCGTGCCTTTACGGATGAAGAGTACGCTACACTTCAGACTGACACTAGATGACCCCCTTTAAAACATCTGAAACTGCTTCGAGTGAGAGATGTCACCGAGGCAGTTTTAGGTGTTTTTTCATTTGCTGTGTGAGGGGAACGCTAGCACGAAATTTGGTTTCTCTATGCGAAGAGCGGTATAATAAAAGCAACATTTTTTAAAAGGAGGTCTTGTTGATGGTTGAGTTTACACGATTGACGTCCATTGATGCCGTGCAGTCCTGGTATTCGGTTCAGGGTGCTAGTTTTTTATACGTCTCAAGCCCGAATTGTTCCGTCTGTGAATCCTTGTTCCCACAAATCGAACCCATCATGTTGGAACACCCGGAAATTCGATCGGCGCGTGTCGATGTATCGGACGTTCCCGAAATTGCAGGAGCGTTATCCATTTTCACCGCCCCTGTCTTACTTTTGTTTTTAGACGGAAAAGAGATGCACCGCGAGGCACGAATCGTCCCAATCGAACGATTCCGTCGACGTGTGGAGCAGATTGGTGAATTTGTAAAATCAGAAATCATCGATTTAGAAAATTAATCGTTAACTGAAGGAGGAAGAAGATGAGGTATCCATTTTTCGGCTGGACAGGGCAAACAATTGGTATAACAGCATTATCTTCCGGCTTACCTGATGCGCTCCATCCTTTACTCGAAGAATCCAAGTTACGTTTAGAGGACCGGCAGATGGAGACGATGATTGGTGATACGGTTTGGACACAAAAGAAAGCACAGAGTACAACAGCAGCGGTTCGGGCATCTGAATTGATGCAGATGTTCCAAAACCCAGATATCGATGCGATCCTGCCGCCGTTTGGTGGCGAACGCGCCTTGGATGTATTACCGTATCTAGACTTTTATGAACTGCCGGTGAAATGGTTACTCGGATATTCAGATACGAGTACGGTCTTGTTCGCAATTACCGTAAAAACGGGGATTGCGACAGCACATGGTCCGAACGTGCTTGAGTTGAGAAGTGAAGAATGGGACGAGACGACAGCTGCTTGGCGTCGCGTGCTTGCAACACCGCGTGATGGTTCCGTGACCCAATGGATGTCGACAAGGTTTCAAACAGCCTGGAATCACGACGTCCGCCCTGAGCGCTTTATGTTCCATTTCGATCAACCGACGGAATGGAAAACCCTGAATCCATCCATCACTCAGGTAACGGGTCGACTTCTCGGAGGATGCCTCGAAACCGTCCGTCATTTAATCGGTACGCCTTATGGCGATGTCCGTGCATTTCAAGAACAACAACTCGAGGGTGAACCGATTCTTTGGTACTTCGAAGCCTGTGAAGCCAGCGCGACTGATCTTCACCGTTCCTTGATGCAGATGCATCTTGCCGGCTGGTTTGATAACGCAACTGGTATTTTGTTTGGTCGAACAAGCGCAGGGCAGGCAATCGAAGACTATGCATTACTGGATGTCTACCAAATGATTGCAACAGAGACAGGACTGCCGATTTTTTATGATTTCGACATCGGTCATCAGCCGCCCCAATTGACACTCGTCAATGGTGCGACGGCAACAGTGACGCTTCAAGGAAAAGATTCACGGCTTGATATGACATTCAACTAAGGAGATTTCATATGGCGACACGACATTTTCAATCGCTTGGTGCATATAAGCGAATCTACATCAATCCGGAAACACGCCGGATGACGTTACCAGAACCTTTTTATGATGCACTCGGACTGACGGATGAAGTAATGATTGCGCAAGTCGGACAAGTCCTCGTCATGCGCAATCCAGACGAGATGGTCGAGATGGAGACCGAATTATTATCGCAAATCGTTGAAGAAGGATTTGCGGGGCAAGAGCTCATTCGCGAATTCGCTTACCGTAAGGCGCAGCATGAACAACGGTTGCGCCAGCACATATTACAAGATGATCATCCAGAGTCGTCAGCTCAACTAGAAATCGAACTATAACAACAAGGAGTGAGGACCGGATGCGAACAGGTACAAAAATTGGTTTAGGCGTGATTGGTTCAGGGATGCTTGCAGCAAGCTATTACTTTTACGAAATGGCGATCGCAACGAATCCGAAACCCTTCTTGACGAACAACCGTGATTTAAGTGACGAGATGGTCCGATTGATGCAACCGGGTCAGACATGGATTAAGGAACAACCGTTAGAACTCGTCGCGACGCAAGCAGATGATGGATTGACGCTTCGCGCACATTACTTACCGCCACTCGTTGCGTCCGATCGAGTCGTCATTCTCGTACATGGTTACGGTGGTGTCGGAACAGACTTAGCAGGATTCGCCTATCTGTATCATCAAGCGGGTTTTCATGTGTTGATGCCGGACAATCGTGGTCACGGAAAAAGTGACGGAAATTACATCGGTTTCGGTTGGCATGACCGGCAAGACTGTCTGCGCTGGATCGACTATTTAGTCGGACGTGTTGGAACGGCTTCTTCCATCTTTTTACATGGTGTATCGATGGGGGGCGCGACGGTTTTGATGACGAGTGGAGAAACATTACCTGCTCAAGTCAAAGGCATTATCTCCGACTGTGCTTATACATCAGTCAACGCAGTCCTCGCCTATCAGATGAAACGGATGTATCGTTTGCCGCACTTTCCGTTCCTTGCGATGACGAGTTTATTGACGAAATTAAAGGCTGGTTACTTCTTCAGTGAAGCTTCCGCATTAAAACAAGTCAAAAAGGCGGCGGTACCGATCTTATTCATTCATGGGGATGCAGATACGTTCGTTCCGACATCGATGGTCTATGAACTGTATGATGCTTGCCAAACGAAGAAGGAACTCGTCGTCATTCCGAATGCGGCACATGCAATGGCTTATTTTGAGGCACCCGATCGATACGATGAAGTCGTCGAGGCGTTCGTTCGGCGCGTAATGTCAGCATGACAAATGAAAGTGTATGAAGTGGAAGGAATGGATTGACAAAAATCAGTCCATTTCGTATTCTACAATCATATAAGCCATGTCGTCGTGGCGGAATCGGTAGACGCGCTAGACTCAGAATCTAGTGGTGGCAACACTGTGGAGGTTCAAGTCCTCTCGGCGGCATTTCCATAAGTTGAAGACCTGTTAGTAGGTCACAGACTGTAGACAAACTAGATGGAAGGTCACTTGCATGTGATTTTCTATCTTTTTTTGTTCTCTCTTTCCTTCCTAAGCGTCTTCCTGTGGCAAACATCGCGCCGCTACAGCGAAGCTGCAGGGTCGCTCCTGTTTGCTTTCCACTAGAAAGCGATTAGATCGAAAATCGCGACTTTTTTAGTTTTCTTTCAGATAATTCAGTTTTTTTACCAAAACATGTTTCAAAGGGACCATTATTAAGGAAAATATCCTAATAGAGGGCCGTGCCTTCAAAAGAAGGGGGTAAAAAGTATGAATAAACGTTTTTCTATCTTATTTTTATTGATGGGATGTCTGTTCGTATTAAGTGCGTGTAGCATCGGTTCAAATGATGATTCATCGTCAGAGGACAAAACGTACAAAGTCGGGATCGACGTCACCTATCCACCATTCGAGTACAAGGACGGGGATACGTACAAAGGAATCGATATCGATTTGATTCAAGCGATTGCAGACGACCAAAACTTCAAGATTGAATTTGAAGCGATGGACTTTAGCGGAATCATTCCTGCTCTGCAGGCGGATCAACTCGACATCGCGATTGCCGGGATGAGTATCACACCGGAACGTGAAAAAGTCGTTACCTTCTCTGACCCGTACTTTGAAGCCGGACTGATTCTTGTCGTCAAAGACAACAATGATGACATCAAGTCGGTTGATGATTTAAAAGGGGAACGCGTGGCAGTTAAAAAAGGGACGACGGGGGCAAAGTATGCAACGGATAACGCGGATAAGCTAGGCATTAAAGTTACACAATTCAATGATAGTCCAGCGATGTTCCAGGAAGTCAAAAATGGGAATGCAGCAGCCTTGATTGAAGACTATCCAGTCATCTCGTATGCCAACAAACAACAAAACCTTGGTCTGAAACTCGTGGGAGATCGTTTAAATGGTGATAATTACGGGATTGCCGTCCTTAAAGGGGAAAACGAAGACTTGATGAAAAAAATCAATACAGGTTTAGCGAATTTAAAAGACAGTGGCGAGTACGACGAAATCGTTGATCGTTATTTAAAATAATCACCCGATTGAGTGAATGATGAGGGAGTTGAGCTGCTGATGGAAGTAGCAAAAGCTGCATTTCCGTTTTTCTTAGATGGGTTACAAGTTACCTTATATATCTTTATCATCGCCGTCATCGCAGGATTCTTGATTGGTCTCATCGTTGCCTTGATGCGCTTGTCTCCATTAAAACTTTTAAATGGGATCGCAATCGTTTATATCGATGTGATCCGTGGGACACCGTTCATCGTTCAACTGTTCTTCATTTATTTTGGTTTGAACTCACTCGAATGGTTATCGATGGACCGGATGTACGCGGGGATTTTGACGGTCGCGATCAATGCAGGGGCCTATTTTGCAGAAATCATCCGGGCCGGCATCCAGTCGATTGACAAAGGTCAAACCGAAGCCGCACGATCGCTCGGGATGACGGGCCGTCAAACGATGGTCCAAATCATTTTACCGCAAGCTTTTCGGAGAATGTTGCCGACCATTACGAACCAATCGATCATTAGTTTAAAGGATACTTCGTTGCTCTCGATTATCGGCATCGCCGATTTGACGCAACAAGGACAAGTCCAGCAAGCGACGACGTTTGAACCGTTCATCGTCTGGTCCGTCGTCGGCTTAATGTATTTCGTCATCATCTATCTGCTGTCGATGTTAGCGAAATTCTTGGAACGGAGGTTTACGCTACGATGAGTATCATTCAAGTAGATAACTTAAAAAAGTCATTCGGAAAAAATGAAGTCCTAAAGGATATCTCCGTTGAAGTAGAAGAGAAAGAAGTAGTTTGCGTCATTGGTCCATCTGGTTCTGGGAAAAGTACGTTTCTTCGTTGTCTGAATCGTCTGGAAGACATTACAGGTGGGACAGTCATCATCGATAAGCACAATATTACGGACCCGAAAGTCGACATCAATAAAGTCCGAGAAGAAGTTGGGATGGTCTTTCAGCACTTTAATCTCTTTCCGCATAAGACGGTTTTAGATAATGTTATGCTCGCACCGATTAAAGTCCGTAAAACGGAAAAGGGACAAGCAAAGGAACGTGCGCTTGCATTACTTGATAAGGTAGGGCTCCGCGAAAAAGCGGACAACTATCCTGGAGAACTTTCAGGCGGACAAAAACAACGGGTCGCGATTGCCCGTGCACTCGCGATGAATCCGAAAATCATGTTGTTCGACGAACCGACATCGGCACTTGATCCGGAGATGGTCGGGGATGTCCTTGAAGTCATGAAACAATTGGCGATCGAAGGGATGACAATGATTGTCGTGACACATGAAATGGGCTTCGCCCGTGAGGTCGGAGATCGTGTACTCTTTATGGACGGCGGCTATATCGTCGAAGAAAATGTTCCGAGTGAACTGTTTGATTCTCCGCAACATGAACGGACCCAATCGTTTTTAAGTAAAGTGTTGTAAACGAGGACGCCGGTGCCTGAAAGATAGGCATGGGCGTTTCTTTTCGTGTGCAGAAATGACACTACCGTGAAAGAAATGTTTGTATCATAAATCACTGATGCTGACATCATAAGAAAAACTTATACATTTAGCACAGAGAAATTGGGAATTCGAAACGCACTGGGGCTTAAGAAGTAGTAAGATAATAACTAAGGCAAACACTTTGGTATAAACGCCTTCAGTCGTGGTCATCCATCTTAATTCATAGAGGAAGTGCCACTGTCGATTTTTTATGCCACTATATTTGAAAGCGCTAACAGGTAGAGAGTTGGGAACGGGCTGTGTTGAGCAGCTCAAAGGGTGAAATGAATGAAACGGGGGGAACCGTACATGGCAAGCCGGGAACAGGAGAAACAAGCATTTTATGGACCGAACCTTGGGTACATCATCGAGATGTACGAACGATTTTTAGAAGATGCTTCTTCGATTGACGAAGAGACGCGTGCTTATTTTGAAACACACGGTGCTCCGGTCACAGAAACTGTCACACCAGTGCACGTAGAAACAGGGGATTTCGAAAAATATTTAGCCGCGCATCGTCTCGCAGAACGTATTCGGGCGAAGGGTCACCTTGCGGCAGATATTTATCCGTTGAAAGATCATCCGCGTGAGAACGAATTGCTTGAATTAGAGCAGTTCGGATTAACGGAGGCAGATTTACGGACGATGCCGGTCTCACTCGTTTGTCCAGATCCACCTGCAGGTCTTTCGGACGCATTCGAAGCGATTGAGCACTTAAAAGCGCAATACACGGGAGCGGCGGCAGTCGAACTCCAACACGTTGATGATTTAGACGAAAAGAAATGGTTACGTCAAAAAGTCGAACAAGGTGCATTGACGGCGAAACTGACGAATGACCAAAAGAAACAACTTTTCAAACGACTAGCTGAAACGGAGTTGTTCGAGAAGTTTCTTCATAAAACATATGTCGGACAAAAACGTTTTTCAATCGAAGGACTCGACGCGATGGTTCCATTGCTTGATACGATTATCGGTCACTTGATTGCGAACGGTTCAGAAACGATCAATATCGGGATGGCTCACCGTGGACGCTTGAACGTGCTCGCTCACGTGCTCGGGAAACCGTACGAAATGATTTTCGCAGAGTTCCAGCACGCGCCAAATCATGACCTTGTCCCGTCAGAAGGGTCAATCGGAATTACGTATGGTTGGACAGGCGATGTTAAGTATCACCTCGGGCTCAATCGCAAAATGGAACAACAATCGACGAACGTCCGCGTGACACTTGCGAACAACCCGTCACACCTCGAGTTCGTCGATCCTGTCGTCGAAGGGTTCACGCGGGCGGCGCAAGACGATCGCTCCGGCAAGGGGATGCCGACGCAAAGTCAAAATAAAGCAGCCGCGATTTTAATTCATGGTGATGCTGCCTTCCCTGGTCAAGGAATTGTCGCAGAGACCTTGAACATGACGAACTTGAAGGGGTACAACACGGGCGGTACGATTCATATCATCGCCAACAATACGATTGGCTTCACGACAGAGCCAACCGATTCACGGTCGACACGTTATTCGAGTGACTTAGCGAAAGGTTATGAGATTCCGATCTTCCACGTCAATGCGGATCAGCCGGAAAGCTGTTTAGCAGTCGCGCTCTTAGCAAGCGAATACCGTGCGAAGTTCAACAAGGATGTCTTGATTGATTTGATCGGATATCGCCGGTTTGGTCACAATGAGATGGATGAGCCGATGAATACGAACCCGGTCCTGTATGAGTTGATCCATAAACATGACACAGCGCGTGTCCTTTATGCAAAAGATCTTGTCGAACGCGGGGAAGTATCGCAAGAGGAAGTCAAAACGATCGAAGCTGAGATTAGTGATGTGATGAAAGCGGCGCGCGAAAAAGTACCAAACGTCGAAAAAGAATACGGGGGCATCATGCCGGATGTCGTATTCAAAGGGGTTCCGTCGATTGAGACGGGGGTCGAGAAGGACAAATTGATTCATTACAATGACCAGCTACTCGCATGGCCGAGTGGGTTCACGGTCTTCCATAAGCTTGAAAAAGTTTTAAAACGGCGAACGGATGCTTTAACGACGCACAAGGGAATTGACTGGGGACATGCAGAAACGCTTGCCTTTGCTTCAATCCTGTCAGATGGCACACCAATCCGTCTCAGCGGTCAAGATTCGGAGCGGGGAACGTTTGCACAACGTAACATTAACTTGAATGACGTGAAAACAGGGAAATCGTTCTCACCGATGCATGAGTTAGAATCAGCGCAAGCATCATTCGCCGTCTATAACAGTCCGTTATCGGAAGCTGGCGTACTCGGGTTTGAATATGGATATAACGTCTTTGCGCCAGAGACACTTGTCTTGTGGGAAGCACAATACGGTGACTTTGCAAACTCAGGGCAAGTTATCTTTGATCAATTCATCGCCGCAAGTCGCGCGAAGTGGGGTCAAACATCAGGTCTTGTCATGCTCTTGCCACACGGGTACGAAGGGCAAGGTCCAGAACACTCAAGTGGTCGCTTGGAACGTTTCCTGACATTGTCCGGTGAAAAGAACTGGACCGTCGCAAACGTCACGAGCGCAGCGCAGTACTTCCACTTGTTGCGTCGCCAAGCCGCCATTCTCGGCAAAGACGAAGTCCGTCCGCTCGTCGTGATGACGCCGAAAAGTTTACTTCGTCATCCGCTTGCGACATCTGACTTGTCGGAATTGACGTCGGGTTCGTTCAAGCGAATCGTCGAACAAGAGGGGTTAGGTCAATCACCGGAACGCGTCGAACGTCTTGTGTTCGCAACGGGTAAAGTTGCGATTGATTTAGCGGATGCACTCGCGAAGTCGGACGAGTCATATGACTGGCTGCATATCGTCCGCGTCGAGGAAATCTATCCGTTCCCGGCGAAACAGTTGAAAGAGTTAGTCGCGCGTTATCCGAATGTGACAGAAGTCGTATGGGTCCAAGAAGAACCGAAAAACATGGGCGCGTGGTCTTATATCGAACCACGTCTTGAGTCCGTCGCACCAAACGGGATCACCCAAGTGCGTTACATCGGTCGCAGACGCCGGTCGAGTACAGCTGAAGGAGATCCGACCGGTCACAAAGTCGAACAAGCGCGTATCATTCATGATGCGTTGACTCGGACAGCAGCACGGACGGAGAACGAACAACAAACATCGAATACGAACGCGTAACGAAAGCGATTTAGCAGAGATTGAACCATAGTCATAGGGGGACAAAAACGATGGAAATCAAAGTACCAGAACTTGCCGAATCAATTACAGAGGGGACGGTCGCTTCATGGTTGAAACAACCGGGCGATCACGTAGAAAAAGGGGAAGCAATCGTTGAGCTGGAAACGGACAAAGTAAACATCGAAGTACCGTCAGACGAAGCGGGAACATTATCAGAAGTGATGGCAGCAGAAGGGGATACAGTGCGTGTCGGGGAAACAATCGCCGTCATCACGGTTGGTGGAGAAGCGGAAGCACCTAAACAAGCAGAAGCGCCAAAAGCAGAACCGAAACAAGAAGAAGCCAAGCAACCTGAAAAAGAACAACCGGTCGCAGTCGCAGCAACTGAAAAAACGTCAGCGGCTGATCGTCCGATCGCTTCTCCGGCGGCTCGGAAATTGGCACGGGAAAAAGGAATTGATCTCGCACAAGTGGCGACGCAAGACCCACTCGGTCGGATTCGTGTTCAAGATGTCGCGACGTTCGAAGTTTCACCACGTGAGCAAGCATCTGTGAAGGAAAAACAAGCAACGCCGGCACCGAAAGCACCAGCACAAGCAGCTCCAGGTAAACCGGAAGAACGGATTAAAATGTCACGTCGTCGTAAGACGATTGCCAACCGTCTCGTCGAAGTGCAACAGACGGCAGCGATGTTGACGACATTCAACGAAATCGATATGTCGGCCGTGATGGCATTACGGAAACGACGCCAAGAAAAATTCGTTAAAGACAACGATGTCAAACTTGGTTTCATGTCCTTCTTTACGAAAGCAGCCGTCGCAGCACTGAAAAAAATGCCGTACTTGAATGCTGAAATCCAAGGCGACGAAATCGTCCTTAAGAAATTCTATGATATCGGCATTGCCGTGTCTGCTCCAGACGGACTCGTCGTGCCGGTCGTTCGTGACGCGGATAAAAAGAATTTTGGTGAGATTGAAAAAGATATCATCAGTCTGGCTGTTAAGGCACGCGATAACAAATTAGGGCTGTCTGACTTAACGGGTGGGACGTTTACGATCACGAATGGTGGGACATTCGGTTCATTGATGTCGACACCAATTTTGAATGGTCCTCAAGTTGCGATTCTCGGAATGCATGCGATTAACTTGCGCCCTGTCGCAATCGATGCAGAACGGATGGCCAACCGCCCGATGATGTATGTCGCACTTTCATACGATCACCGGATCGTGGACGGAAAAGAAGCCGTGACGTTCTTGAAACACATCAAAGATTTACTTGAAGATCCAGAATCATTGATTTTTGAAGCGTAATCAACGTTACATGTGCGGCGTTCTCCTTTAAATAGGGAGGACGCCTTTTTGTTTGCTTGGGAAAAGGATGACATCAGTAGTTGCGTATTTGTCATCGTTTCTAAAAGCTTCTTCATCCGAACTACATGTTTCCTTCACAGTCATAGCGTAAGATTCAGTCTGTAAGTTACTTTTAAGGGGGAAATCCAACATGATGAAACAGATTGGCGTTACCGTACTTACAGGAGCAATCGTTGCAACAAATTTCGGGAGCATCGATGCTTCGGCACATCAACAGAAACACGGGTTACTCGATCAGAATCGAGTCGTCAACATCGCCCACCGCGGTGCTTCTGGATACGCACCTGAACATACGATGACGGCGTACCAACTGAGTCATAAAAAGTTGAAAGCCGACTACATCGAAATCGATTTACAGATGACGAAGGATGGTAAGCTGATTGCGATGCACGATGAGACGGTCGACCGGACGACAAACGGAACAGGTGCCGTCAAAGATAAGACGTTAGCAGAAATCAAGCGACTTGATGCAGGAAGCTGGTTCAATACAGCGAACCCTGAATATGCGAAGGACGAATATAAGGGACTTCAAGTTCCGACTCTCGATGAGATTTTTGATACGTATGGCAAACATGCGAACTATTATATTGAAACAAAATCTCCTGAAGTCTACCCGGGAATGGAAGAAAAATTATTGAAAACGTTACAACGTCATGGTCTATCAAGTGATCACGTCAAACCGGGGCAAGTTATGATTCAATCATTCAGTCAAGAAAGTTTGTTGAAAGTCAAGCAGCTGGATGCACGTCTTCCGCTCGTTCAATTGATGGACGCGGCGACGGTCAAAGCGATGACGCCTGAGGCACTCGACGAGCTACAGACGTACGCAGTCGGACTCGGACCGTCCTTTAAAGGATTGACGCGGGAAAATACAGCGATGATCCGCGAGCGTGGGTTATTGCTCCACCCCTATACAGTCAACGAAAAAGTCGACATGGAGCGGATGCTTGACTTCGGTGTAACCGGAGTCTTCACAAACTATGCCGATCGATTTAATGAAGTGTTGCACGCCCTGAATAAAAGAAATAAATGAATACCAGAAAAATCAGTTGTCTCCCGTTATGGAAGGAGATAGCTGATTTTTTTATTGTTCATAAAAAAACGATCCAAGAGCGATGTGCTTACGTATGCTTGTATGAAAAACTGTTAATTCGCCGAAACGCGTGAGGATGAAAAAAATTTAAATCGGACATTTGATTTTCAGATTCTATCTAAAAAATGGTACGCTAGGCATAGAGAATTCGGATGAATTAAAACTTTTTAAGACGCTTGAGCGAAAGGACGGGTTGGATGCGCATCACACAATATACGGATTATGGATTACGGGTCCTGATTTATCTCGGTGTTCATCGAGATAAAGTTACGCCGATGCCGATGATCGCGAGCCATTATGGAATTTCAGCGAATCATTTGATGAAAGTCACGCAACAGTTGACGAAACTCGGGTACGTTGAATCGACGCGTGGACGGACAGGTGGATTACGATTGATAAAGGATCCGGCAAATATCAATATCGGACAAGTCGTACGTGAGATGGAACCGATGGAAATCGTTGAATGTTTTTCTAAAGAAGGCCGATGCATCATTGAGCCGAATTGTCATTTAAAAGGGATTCTTGGACGCGCTTTACGTGCGTTTCTTAAAGAACTCGAACAACACTCACTAGCAGAACTCGTTGAAAATAAAGAGGAGTTAACCTTTTTATTTGCATCAGAAACGACATCCGTTCAATCGTAAACACGTGACGACGTTCACGAAAAAGGACATCATCTCCCGTAAAAAATCGGAGGATGATGTCCTTTTTGCGTTGAATTAACAAGAATTAGTTATCTCGGTTGATGCGTTTTTTCGGCATGACATGTTCTTTGTTTTTCGAGAGGTCGTCTTGAACGGATCCTTTCCATAAGGGAACATCACTGTAGTAGGCAGCACGGGCGATTAAATGACTTCCGATTGGTGCTGTCGTCAGAACGAACAGGATACCTAAAAATGTTCGTGATGAAAAGAGTCCTTCTTCTGTCACGAAGAAAATGATGACGCTGATCAAAATACTCATGACGCCGAGTGTGGCGCTCTTAGAGGCTGCGTGTGCGCGTGTATAGATATCGGGTAGACGAATCAGCCCGAGAGCCGCGACGATGCTGAAAAAGGCTCCAATTAAAGCAAAGGCGACTACGAAGATTTCATTTATTGCGATCACGTTCGATGATCTCTCCTTTCTCAATGAATTTCGAGAAGGCGACAGTCCCGATGAAAGCTAAAATACCGATTAACAAGATGACTTCTAAATAGTCACTTGTCCGTAAGAGAACGGATACTAAACCGACGATGGAGATTAAACTGATGCCGATTGAATCAAGTGCGATGACGCGATCAGCAATCGAGGGTCCTTTGATGACGCGGTAAAACAAACCGAGCATGGAAATGAAAACGCCTCCGAGTGCGATATAGATCAGCATTTCAAACATTATCGACTCACCTCCAGAATCGCTTTTTCAAAACTATTCCGGATGGCAGCGACAGCTTCATCCGCTTCTGGCATATGAAGCGCGTGGATATACAGTGTTTTATTATCATCTGAGATATCGACGACGAGTGTTCCGGGTGTCAACGTAATCAACATAGAAAGTAACGTAATCTCCCAGTTTTTCTTTAACGTCGTCTCGTACGCAAAGATACCGGGCTGAATATCGAGTCGCGGTTTTAAGATGACGGCCAGAACTTCGATATTCGCAACGACCAATTCGTAAAGAAACCGAATCGAGAGGCGAACTAGAGCGATGACCGGACCGAGATAAAACCGGCTACTGAAACCACGACGCATCGCGAACATCGCAATCAACCCGAGTAGATAACCGACGATGAATGACGAAGTCGTGAAGGAGTTCGATAGAAACATCCATAAGATGGCTAAAAAAGCATTGAGCATTAATTGAAATGGCATCGATTAGCCCTCCTTCAGTACAGCTTGAATATAAAGTGATGGATCGACGAGCGGATCAACGGCTTGGGTGATGAATGGACGAACGGCTTCTGCCCCGACCCCATACGCGACGGTAATCATTACTAAAAGAATTGATGGAGCGAGCAATTGTTTGACGAGATGACGTCGTGAACCCGTATACGTCTTCGGTGTACCCCAAAATCCGCGAATGAAGATTTGCATGACGGAATAGAGGACAAGCAAACTTGACGCAAGGACGATGAACGGTCCGACGAGGTCACCGGCTTCAATCCCGCCACGGACGATCAGTAGTTTACCGATGAACCCGCTGAACGGCGGGATACCAGCCAAGGACAAGGCAGCGATGAAATACGTCCAGCCAAGCAACGGATAAGCCTTAATCATTCCACCCATGCTTTTAAGACGGCTCGAGCCCGCAATTCCGACCATGATACCGACGAGCAAGAAGAGAGCTGCTTTGATTAACATATCATGTAACAGGTAGAAGACGGCTCCTTCGAGCGACTGACGAGTCATGACGGAAACGCCGTAAAGAATGACGCCGACGGCAACGATGATGTTGTAGATTAAGATTTGTTTCGCATCTTTTGTCGCGAGGGCGCCGATGACACCGATGATGATTGTCGCCAGTGCCAATCCCCCAAGAAGCGAGTGGATGATCCCGATTTCGTTCGAAAAGAACAAACTATACGTCCGCAAGATGCCATAGACACCGACTTTCGTCAAGAGAGCACCGAACAAGGCGAGGACGGGTGTCGGTGGCACTTGATACGAGCCAGGTAACCAAAAATAAAGCGGGAAAATCGCTCCTTTTAAGCCGAAGACGACTAAAAATAAAATCGCGATGACACTCAAGATTCCGGGCTGGTTGATTTCAGAAATCTTTTGCGAGATATCTGCCATATTGAGCGTGCCGATGATGCCGTATAAAAAAGCGACCGTCATGACGAACAAAGCAGATGAAATGACATTGACCAACAGATACTTCAACGACTCGCGTAACTGCGCCGGTTTACCACCGAGCACAATCAAGACATACGATGAAATCAAGAAGACTTCAAAGAAGACGAACATGTTAAAAATATCACCGGTCGTAAAGGCGCCATTGACACCGACGAGCAAAAACTGAACGGCGATGTAGTAATAAAAACGTTGATGTTGCTCCGACAGATACGTCATCGAATACCAAATGACGAAGAAAACGAGCACGCTCGTCGTCAAAACGAGTAATGCGGATAACATATCTGAAACGAGTGTGATGCCGAACGGTGCCGGCCAACTGCCGAGTGTGACCGTCAAAATCCCGTTTGCCTTGACTTGAGAGACGAGGTAAAGCGAGACACCAATCGTCAACAGCGTCGACAAGAAGGACACGATACGTTGCATCCACAGACGTTTCGTGAAAAACATCAACAAGACACCAGTCAGCAGTGGAATTAAAATCGGTAATAGCGGTAAATTAATCATTCGTATCGGTTCCTTTCATTTCCTCGATATTATCGGTCCCAAGCTCTTGATACGCTCGGTAGGCAAGAACGAGGAAAAATGCTGTTACCCCGAAACTAATGACGATTGCGGTCAAGACAAGCGCTTGCGGGAGTGGGTCGGTATATTTCGTCACTCCGTCTTCAAGGACGGGCGCAGCACCAGTCTTCAGTCCACCCATCGTCATGACGATTAAGTGGGCAGCGTGACTGAGCAAGCCGGTTCCGATGATGATGCGTAAAATACTTTTTGAAAGAATGAGATAGACGGCACACATCGTCAAGATGCCTGCAGCTATCGCCATGATAATCTCCATCTGTTAATCACTCTCCCCAATCGTTTGAATGATCGTCATCGTGACGCCGACGACGACGAAGTAGACACCTAGGTCAAATAACATGGCCGTATGCAAAGACGTTTTTCCGAACAATGGTAAATCAAAGTACCCATGGGCGTGGGTGAAGAACGGTACATTAAACAGTAAGGCACCGGACGCCGTCAAAACAGCGATCAACATCCCGACGGCTGTCACCATCTTGTAGTCGAACGGCAGGATTTGCCGAAGCGTCTTGATGTCGAAGGCAAGCAAAATCAACACGAGAGCAGACGCAGTGACTAGTCCACCGATGAATCCGCCACCTGGCGTATAATGTCCAGCGAAGAACAAGTAGACGGCAAACAAGAAAATAATGAAGGTGATGAACGTCGTCGCCGACTCTAGAATGACGTCATTCGTATTCTTTTTCATTGTTTTTTTCATTTGTCGATGCCTCCTGTCTTTCTGAAGTGAATCATCGCGTAGATGCCAAGACCAGCAATGGCAAGCACGCTGATTTCGAACAGTGTATCAAAACCACGGAAATCAACGAGGATGACGTTGACCATATTACCACCAGCCGCCAATTCATACACGTTATCAATATAGTACTTAGCAATTGAGGCAAACGAGCGTTGGCTGAGTGATGACAAGGCAACGAGTGTCACGCTGAGACCGACCAATACTGAAATCGCAGCATTTCCAAGTTTAAATTTAATTCGTTCTTCTTTACGACTGATTTCCGGCATGTGGTAGAACACTAGCAGGAACAGTGCGACAGAAACTGTCTCGATGACGAGTTGCGTCAAAGCGAGATCGGGCGCACGGAACAAGACGAAGAACAAAGCGACCGAATAACCGGCGACTCCGAGCAAAATGATTGATGTCAAACGCGACCGAGCGAACGTGATCGAAAGCGCACTGCTGACGAGGACGAGCACTAAGATGATTTCGTAAGCGGAAATCGAGCTTAAGGGATCGACGTCGAAGGCGAAGGCATCGAAGAAAAACAGGCTCGATAACACAAGGAGGACAATGAATCCGAAAATATAAACGAGATAAGACCGCATGTATCCGGTCATGACCGCATCGTGAATCGCCGTCGAAACTTTTTCACCGCGGCGTAACAAGCCATCATATTGATGGTTCAGCGAGAAACTTTTCGGCATCCGGTTATAGAGTGACTGCCATTTCGGGAAAGTCTTGAACAAGATGAACCCGACCGTAATGATGATGACGGTGAAGAGAAGTTCAAGATTCAATCCGTGCCAAAGCTTAATGTGGACATCAATTTCACCACCAGCAGCTAGGACCTGCGGTAAGATCGCTTCGGCCGCCGGACGGATGATCGTTTCCGACAACATATTCGGGAAAAGACCGATCAAGATGACGAGTGAAGCCAAAATGATAGGTGAGATCAACATCCCGATTGGTGCTTCGTGTGGTTTTTTTGGTAACTGATCGTGCTGTTTTGGTCCAAGGAACGTCCGGTAGACGATCAGTAAACTATAAACAAACGTAAAGATACTTCCGACGACGGCGAAAAGTGGGAATAAGAAGCCGAACGTTTCCAAGTGGAATAAGCCGGATTCAGATACTTCGTTGACTCCAGTCAAGAACATCTCTTTACTTAGGAAACCGTTGAATGGTGGGACACCTGCCATCGACAATGTTCCAATCATCGCAATTGTAAACGTGACCGGCATCAATTGTGATAGACCACCGAGCTTACGTAAATCGCGTGTTCCGGTTTCGTGGTCAACGATTCCTGCCATCATGAACAAGCTTCCTTTAAAGGTTGCGTGATTAATCAAGTGGAAGACGGCCGCGACGGTCGCGATCGTATATAAACTGTCAGGCAATGCCTCGACCTGCAAGGCGGCGGCTCCTAAACCGAGGAGCGACATGATGAGACCGAGTTGAGAAATCGTCGAGTACGCTAATATTGCTTTTAAATCGACTTGTTTGACAGCGTTGAGAGATCCCCAGAATAGCGTGAACATTCCGACGCCAGAGACAAGATAGAACCAAAGTGGCGTCTCGGCAAAGATCGGACTCATCCGAGCGACGAGATAAAGACCGGCTTTGACCATCGTTGCCGAGTGGAGGTAAGCACTGACCGGTGTCGGCGCTTCCATCGCATCCGGTAACCAAATATGAAACGGGAATTGAGCCGATTTCGTAAAGGCTGCCAATAAAAAGAGGACGAGTGCAACAAGAAACATCGGATCATTACTGTACGTACCGAGTGTACTGAATGACTCGCGGATACTAAAGGAGCCGGATAGTAACGAAAGAATCGAGATTCCACCGAGCATTGAAAGTCCACCAAAGACGGTGATCAACATTGATTTTTGAGCACCATAGCGGGAACGTTCCCGTTCATACCAATACCCGATCAACAGGAATGAAGAAATCGAAGTCATCTCCCAAAACATGTACATGACGATCATGTTGTCGGAGAGGACGATTCCGAGCATCGCCGTCATGAAAAGAAGCAAGTAGACATAAAAATTATGCAGCGCCTCTTTTTTTGCATCAAGATAATAGACGGAATAGAGAACGACGAGCGTCCCGATTCCTGTGATCAACAGGGCGAACAATAGTCCGAGACCATCGATGTAAGCGACGAAGTTGATTCCGAGTGACGGGATCCACTGCATCGATTGCGTGACAGTCTCCCCAGCCATCGTCTGACTGATGTATTGACTAAAGTAAAGAACGAGCGAAAGAGGGACGAGCAAGACGAACCATCCCGTATGCACGGAGCGAAACTGTTTGTACAAGAATGGGATGAAGATACTAGCAAGTAATGGCAACAAGATGGCCAAATGAAGCAATGACACAAGATTCCCTCCTTTGAAATGAACCGAGTAAATGAAAGAAGGACTTCGTACGCAAGCGTTTGTTCTGCTTGGGACTTGTCCTCTCAGCCATATTCATTCGATTTTATGATTGAGCACCTGTTAAAAGTATAGCGTACATTTGCCGTCTCTGCATGACTAGAACCCTCATGAAGCAAAGGAGACCAGTGTTTTTAGATTGAAATATTAAATATGTAGAAACACGGGTGAAAAGGATTGAAAAAAATTTTTAGCCTTGGTTAGAAAGTGATTAATCTGCAATCATTGAGGGAACATTATTCAAGTAAGATCATCTACTATGGAAAGCAGGGGGAACAAAATCATGAATACTACATTAAAGCGCAGTCTGTTTGTAGGTAGCTTAGCCGCAGTGTCTGTTTTCGGAATCAAGCAATATAAACGTTCATGCGCGAAACAAAATCAAAGCATCAGTGATTCAGCTGAGCTCGATCGTCGTCCGAGTGTCGATCAAGGTCAAGATGAATCGGAAGTTGGCTTAACACAACTCGATTCTATCCAAAAAGCAGAGTGGCAAGCGAATGGTTTCCCGCAAACACATGCGGAACGTGAGCGTCTAGAAAACGAAGAAGTGTAAAAAAACAGCGCGTCCTGTAATGGGAGGCGCTGTTGACATGTATTAGAAAACCACTTAAGCACTCGTACTTTCGAGGGCTTGAATTCGTTCGCTATGGGCAGTATAGGATGAAAGATGTTCGAACTGATGTAACGTCAGTGTCGTCATCCGGCGTTGACCGGTGCTTGATTCGAGGAGTAAATACGCCTCGTTTTGATCTTCACCACCACCGTCGAAACGGATGTGAGCAGTAATTAGGCGACCATCGTTCGTCTGCATATAAATATCGTAACCACCAAAGTCGACCCGATTAAAGCGAGTAGCCTCGTTGACGATGTGTTTAAAAGTTTCAATGACTGCATATGACATGATTATTCCTCCTTCTTCTCTTACAAAACAAACGGGCTATTCCAAAGATTAACCGTTCCGATTAATAATTTTCCCATTAAATTGAAGAACTAAACATAAAAAAAGAATCTTTTTTTTGCTTGTCATGAAACGCGTTTCATAATGTATTTTGTAAATAAGGTAGCGCGTAATTGGAAGGATAGTTAAACCAAGCGTCAGCTAAAAAAGGAAAAAGCAGCCAAAAGGCTGCTTTTTTATCGTTTAAAGTTCAACGTTATGATAGACCTGTTGCACATCTTCTAAATCTTCGAGTGCATCGACCATTTTTTCGAATTGCTGAACATCTTCTTCAGATAAAGCGACTTCGTTTTGAGCGAGCATAACGAGCTCGGCAACTGAAAATTCCGTCACAC
Organism: Exiguobacterium sp. s127; assembly: GCF_018618695.1. Classification (NCBI taxonomy): domain Bacteria; kingdom Bacillati; phylum Bacillota; class Bacilli; order Caryophanales; genus Exiguobacterium; species Exiguobacterium sp. s127. The sequence goes on from NZ_JACSMO010000015.1 coordinate 21,985, forward strand.
CGGCATTTTTTAATGTTTCCTGGACCGTGTGGAACTGATCGGGTTCCGCGTAGATGATAACGGCTTCCTCTTCTTCTAGGATGTCACGGACGTCGATATCCGCTTCCATCATCAATTCAAGAACATCATCCGCCGATTTTCCTTCAAAAGCAAAAATGGCAGTCGCGTCAAACATATAGGCAACGGAACCACTGACACCCATGTTGCCTCCATTTTTCCCAAAGGCAGCCCGCACGTCTGAGGCCGTCCGGTTGACGTTGTTCGTTAATGTCTCGACGATGACCATCGAGCCGCTTGGTCCGAATCCTTCATAACGGAGAACATCGAAGTTCTCTTCCGCGCCGCCTTTTGCTTTTTCAATCGCCCGATCGACGATTGCCCGTGGCACGTTATACGTCTTCGCACGCTCGAGAACAACTTTAAGTGCTTGGTTTGATTCAGGATCCGGTTCACCTTGTTTCGCAGCGACATAAATTTCACGACCGAATTTCGCATAAATCCGGCTGGTGTTTTTGTCTTTCGATGCCTTTTTTTCTTTAATGTTATTCCATTTACGACCCATCAGAATCCACTCTCTCTTTCACATGACTTCGATTTTAGTTGGAAACCAGACGGCTTCCTCTGCGTTATCAGTATACATCAAAAACAGGGAAATACTGAATCAAAATGGTGAGGGAATAGCTAACTTTTTGCGGAAAACGTTTATAAGAGGTACGAAGTCGGGAACAGGAATTAAATCTATAGCTATTCTGAAGGGGTGACGGATCATTAATAAGCAGGCAGTTTTTCACCGGGCGATGTCGCCATATGTCTACAAGTACGATCAAGAAACAGTCCATATCAGGTTGACGACAGCAAAAGGGGATGTCGACCGTATCCGACTGATTCATGGCGATCCATACGAATGGGATGCAGAACGAGAAGAAGATCGGGACTGGAACTTTGATCCGGATAAAGAAAAGTTTTGGAAAACGCAACAAACACCGATGATTCGGACAGGTGCTGACGCGACGCACGACTATTGGTTCGTCGCCATAAAACCGAGTCGAAGACGCGTCCGTTATGGATTCGAGTTGTCGACTGCTGAGGAAACGGCAATCTACACGGAACGGGGATGGTACGACGAGATTCCGCTTGACCATCCCGGTTATTATTTTGCCGTTCCGTACATCAATGCAGTCGACGTATTCGATGCACCGGCATGGGTCAAAGAGACGGTCTGGTATCAAATTTTCCCTGATCGGTTTGCGAATGGAGACGTTACGAACGACCGACAAGGAACGGTCCCGTGGGCGTCGGAAGCACCGGCTTACGAGAATCACTTTGGTGGCGATTTTCAAGGTGTGATTGACAACATCGGTTATTTGAAAAACTTGGGGATCAACGGGATTTATTTCTGTCCGGTTTTCGCTGCACCCTCCAATCATAAGTACGACACGCTTGACTACTTGAAACTCGATCCTGCATTCGGGACGGAAGAGAGGTTTCGTGAGATGGTCGAATTGTTACATGCGAACGGGATTCGCGTATTACTCGACGCCGTCTTTAATCATGTCAGTGTCGACCACCCGACGTTCCAAGATGTCATCAAGCGGGGGGCTGATTCAGAATATGCCGATTGGTTCATGATTGATTCGTTTCCGATCGAGATGGACCCGCCGAACTATGAAGTATTTGCTTTTGAAGCCAACATGCCGAAGTTGAACACGGCGAATGCAGATGTCAAAGCCTATCTGTTGAAAGTCGGACGATACTGGGTCGAAGAGTTTGGAATTGACGGCTGGCGGCTCGATGTCGCGAGTGAAGTCGATCATGCCTTTTGGCGTGACTTCAGAAAAGAAGTACGTATGGCAAATCCGGAAGCCTATATCGTTGGAGAATGCTGGACGGATTCGCAAGAGTGGTTGTTTGGAGATCAATTTGATGCCGTCATGAACTACGGACTGACGGAAGCGTTCTTGACCTTCTTTGCGACGCGAGAAACGACAGCCTCTGAATTTAGTGATGCCGTCGTCCGGAACTTGAACGGAAACGCGATGAACGTCAACGAGGTGATGTTTAACTTAGTTGGCTCTCACGACACACCACGTGCATTGACACGAGCGGGTGGCGATAAGGAACGGATGCGACTGCTGTTATTATCGCTCTTAACCTTCACGGGAAGTCCTGTCATCTATTATGGTGATGAAATCGGTATGACCGGTGGGCAGGATCCGGCAAACCGGAAATGTATGGAGTGGGATCAAGAAAAACAAGACACAGAACTGCTTAGCTACGTAACGGAATTGATTGCGTTACGAAAAGCCCATCCGGCGCTCGCGAATGAAGCATCGTATGTCTTTGAGCAAATCGATGACGAAAAAAATCAGTTCGTTATCCGGCGCTCCTCACCACATGGGGACTATCTCATCCTCATCAACAATGGGGAGAAAGAAGCGCGGTTCGAATTTTCAGGACGTGCAGTCAACTTACTGGACGGAACAGAGTGGGCTGGTGAAATCAACGTAGGGCCAATCCATGGGACGATCTTACAAATAAAGAATGGATAAGAAAAAGGATTGGCGCAATTTTTGCGCCAATCCTTTTATATTGTCAGCTGAAAAAGCGATGAATCAGTAAACCGCTACGCAGTTTTGGTTCGAACCACGTCGATTTTGGCGGCATGACTTGATTTGCATCCGCGACTTGCATCAAATCCGTCAAGTCGGTCGGATGTAAGTGAAAGGCAACTGCCATCGTCCCGTGATCAACGAGTTGTTCTAGTCCAGCATACCCACGGATGCCACCGACGAATTGAATCCGTGCATCGGTCCGAGGATCTTCAATCCCTAAAAAGGGTGTCAAAAGTTCATGCTGAAGGATAGAGACGTCAAGATTGTCTTTGACAGTCGTCTGTTGCGCCGTGTAATCGAGCGTATACCATTGTTGCTTAAGATACATCTCAAACCGGTGTTTTTGCGTCGTCTCAGCACGACCAACCGTCACGGTGAAGCGTTGACTGATCCGTTCGAGTAATTCGTCGACCGATTGTCCGTAAAGATCTTCGACAGCGCGATGATACCCCATGATCTTTAATTGATCACTTGAGAAGGAGACAGCAAGGAACAGTTGTGCCTCTTCGTTGTCCGGATGTAATTTTGCAACTTTTGATGCCGCTTCTGCCCGGTGATGTCCGTCCGCGATGTACAGTGCGTCATGACGAGCAAACTGACTCCCAATCGTCAGCATGTCAGAGCGATTTGTAATTTTAAAGATTGTATGTTCAATCCCGTCCTCGGTGGTGAACTGATAGAGCGGGACATTCGTACTCTGTTCTGCAACGATTCGATTGAGTTCATCATCCGGTTGATGGGCGAGTAGGATGGGGCCGGTATGTGCCTCTAACGCATCGATTTGACGGACGCGATCTCGCTCCTTATCAGGACGCGTAAATTCGTGTTTACGGATGAAGCCGTCGTCGTAATCAGTTACGGACACGCAACCGACAAAACCTGTTTGGATATGTTCGCCATCACGGAGACGATAGAGGTAATAGCATTCGTCTTCGTCAAGCTTTAGGATTTGACTATCGCGTGCATCCTTGAAGTGGAGGGCAGCTTGTTGATAAACACGCATGTCGTGCTCATCGATTAGATCAGGTAGCGTCACTTCAGCTTTGTCGATCCGAAGGAAGGATAAAGGGCGACGGCGTACCTCGACCCGTCCTTCAGCCCGGTTGAAGACATCATAAGGTAGCGAAGAGAACGTTTCTGCATATTTACTTTGTGGTCGTAGTGCCTGGAAAGGTTCGAATGTTGGCATGAGATCACTCCTTTAAAGTAGTCGCGTTTTTAAGATGCCGGGAATCGCATCGAGCTGTGTCAAGGAAATCGTTTCGTCAAGATGGTTATCGATGTCGATGATCGTATAGGCAATCGGTCCTTTGCTACCGTTAATCATGTTCGCGATGTTAATACGCTCCGTCGCGAGGACAGAAGCAATCTGACCGACCATGTTCGGAATATTTTGATGGGCAATCGTCAAGCGACGTTTACCTGAATCGGCGAGTTCGACTGACGGGAAGTTGACGGAATGACGGATGTTGCCGGTCTCAAGAAACGTTTTTAGCTGATCGACGGCCATGATGGCGCAATTTTCCTCCGCTTCAGCTGTCGATGCCCCTATATGCGGCAACGGGATGACGCGCGGTAATGATAAAATGAAGGCATTCGGGAAATCGGTCACATAGTTCGCGAGGCGACCAGATTTCAGGACGGTTGCGAGTGCAGCTTCATCAATCAACTCACCACGCGAAAAATTAAGTAGCGTCGCACCTTGCTTGACTTTCGACAACAAGCGTTCATCGAGCAGGTGATGTGTTGCATCGACGAGTGGAAGGTGAAGCGTGACATAGTCACTCGTCGCAAGAAGTTCTTCAAGATTCGTCACCCGATGAATTTGATTTGAGACCCGCCATGCGGATTCAATCGACATATGCGGATCGTAACCGGAAACGGTCATCCCTAACTCATGCAGCGTATTAGCAAGATTTGCCCCGATTGCCCCGAGGCCAACGATGCCGATTCGTTTACCTAACAGCTCTGTCCCGACAAATTGCCGCTTGTTGGCTTCGATCCGTTCCGGGATGTCTGGTCCGCGTAAATTATTCGTCCAAAGGATACTCGGTATCAATTTTCGGGCTGTTAAAAAAAGACTGGCGATGACGAGTTCCTTAACGGCATTCGCATTCGCACCGGGCGTCGAAAAGACGGGGATCCCACGATTTGCGAGTTGGTCGAGCGGGATCGTATTGACACCGACGCCAGCACGGGCGACCGCCTTCAAGGAGGCGGCGAACTGCATCCCGTGTAAGTCCTTGCTTCGAACGAGGAAAGCATCTGGTGCCTCAACTTGGCGATGGACGTGGTAATCGTCCGTAAAGCGACTCAGTCCTTTTTCAGACAAATCATTCCACAACTGGATTTGGTACATTTAACGTTCCCCCTGTTCAAATTTACGTAAGACGGATAGTAAAGCTTCGACACCAGTGGTCGGCATCGCGTTATAAAGGCTAGCCCGCATACCGCCGACAGAACGATGTCCTTGTAGGTTCACTAAGCCGTGTCGTTCGGCGTATGCGATAAAGGCATCGTCTAAGGCTTGTTGTCCTGTCGAAAACGGGATGTTCATCAAACTTCGATCTGCGTGAGCGACTTGATTCGAAAACAGGTCGGAGTGGTCGAGCGCATCATAAAGCGAGGCGGCTTGAGCACGGTTGCGTGCCGTGATTGTCTGTAATCCGCCCTCTTGTTTTATCCATTCGAGAACGAGTTTCGTTAAATAAATACTATACGTAGGTGGTGTATTGTAGAGTGAATGGTGTTTCGCATGAACGTTATAACGTAAGTATGAACCGAGAGCAGAAGGTGTCTGCTCGACTAAACTTTTTTTGATGATGACAAGTGTCATACCGGCAGCACCGAGGTTTTTTTGGGCGCCTGCATAGATGACGTCGAACGCGCTGACATCAATCGGTTCTGATAAAATTGATGAAGAAAAATCAGCGACGAGCGGGACGTTGACACGTGGAGCTTCCTGAAAAGTCGTCCCTTCAAGCGTGTTGTTCCATGTCACGTGTAGATAATCGGCATCCGAAGTAAAAGGACCGGCCGGAATCGACCGATAGTGATCGTCTCGGGAAGAGGCGATGATGCGTGTCGATGCATAAGGAGCAGCATCGGCAATCGCCTTTTGCGACCAGCCGCCCGTATCGATGAAGTCGACACGATGAGTCGTCGCAAGGTTCAGTGGCAACATAGAGAATTGGAGCGTTGCGCCACCCTGTAAGAACAAGACATCATAGTCTGACGGCACTTCAAGCAGTTCGCGGACGAGCGACGTTGCATCGTCTAAGATTGCTTCGAATAGGGCGGAGCGATGACTGAGCTCGAGGACAGACTGATGGGACCCTCGATAATTCAATAATTCCGATTGTGCTTTACGTAAGACAGGTTCAGGTAAAACGGCTGGACCTGCGGAAAAGTTAAAAACAGTCATCCAATTCCTTCTTTCTCGTTAATTTTCAGAAAATACATGCAACTTCAGTGTAACGGAATGAAAACGGATTTTCAAATTGCTTTCAGATAGATTTCAAGTACGAAATTCGAATAAATAAAGAGGCTGACTCAAAAGTTGCTCCAAAACCAATTGCAGTGACGGACGGTTCCGGTTTTACGCGGCTTTTACAGAATAAAACGGAAGAGCTCGCACCGTCAGATACAAATAGGCCCGTTTCCCTGTCCATAGTGAGCAGGGAAACGGGCTTTTGTCTCACCCGAGAAAAAGTGAGAGAGCCATTCCTTGTTAAGGCCGTTGATCGTCATCGCAGTAAATGAGAGGAGTGGATCCATGTCATTTAATTTTGATCAAGCGACGTCGCTTGCGAAAAATGCCACTTCCAGCCTGTGTCCGTCAGTTGATAAAGAGAAACGATACGAAAACGTCCTACATAAGACGTCGTCCCATATTGAAACTGGTCTTCTGTCAATGTTTGTACCAAGGCAGTCGTCTCAAAAAGCTCGACAGTCATCGATTCATCTATAGAAGAAACCCATTTTATCAAATCAACGTCAACATAGTGGTCTAAATAAGTTTCTGCGTCGAATTGTCGTCCAAGTCCATCGATGAACGAGAAACTAGGAGTTAAAAGTTCGTTCATCGCTTCTCGGTTTCCAGCCATCAAATGGTCGTGTCTTGCTTGTAAGACATGTTGCAGTTGTTCTTGTGTTGAGAGTTGCATGGAAATTCTCCTTTCTATACGTATGAAGTTTATCATGAATGAAATTAAAAAAAGACCTTGCATCAGCAAGGTCTTAAAAAAATTAAAGTTTAGTAACGTTAGTTGCTTGCGGTCCGCGTTGGCCTTCTTCAACTTCGAAAGAAACCTCTTGACCTTCGTCAAGTGATTTGAAGCCATCAGTTTGGATAGCTGAGAAGTGAACGAAAACGTCGTCGCCGCTTTCACGTTCGATGAAGCCAAAACCTTTTTCTGCGTTAAACCATTTTACTGTACCTTGTTCCATGTGTGTTGCCTCCTGCGTGCGACTGAGTCACACTGATTATTACTACCGTGATCAATTTCATCGAGTTAAAGCGTAAACTTTGTATCTCCACCGAACAACAATAATTACTTAATAATATACCATGCTCACCGGAAGAAAGAAAGGGTAATTTCAAAAAAAATAAAAAAAGAGGATTTGCATCAGCAAATCCTCTAAGGAAATTAAAGTTTAGTAACGTTAGTTGCTTGCGGTCCGCGTTGGCCTTCTTCAACTTCGAAAGAAACCTCTTGACCTTCGTCAAGTGATT
>NZ_JACSMO010000015.1:29431-47431 GCF_018618695.1 Exiguobacterium sp. s127
CACTGATTATTACTACCGTGATCAATTTCATCGAGTTAAAGCGTAAACTTTGTATCTCCACCGAACAACAATAATTACTTAATAATATAGCATGCCTTCGAAAAAAAAGGAAGGAATAAACAGAAATATCGTTAACTTTTGTTAAAAAACTTGAAATGACTTCAGATGTACTTAAATTTTAAAGGGTTCGGCGTCGACCTAACGAATAAAAGTGGCAAGGTCTGTTTGTAATCAATGGACAGGCTGATGAGGGTGTCGGACGTGCTTAATTGCTGCCATGACATAACCGTGAATGGAAGCATGCCGGCGTGGCTCCGTCCAAACGGCTTTAAAAATATGTGTCAACGTCCGTTGAATCCGTGTTTCATCCGTTGTCACGCGTCTAAGTAGAAGGTAAAGAGAAGTTTCATACCGATCGTAAAGTAACTCGAGGGCATGACTATTTTTTAATTCGATTTGTTCGAATAGTTCTTGGTCTGTCTTCATGCTCTCCTCCTTAATGTCATGTCGTTAAATGATTGTCATTGAATTGTCATCTGTTCTGCTTAGGTTGTTTTCCCCAAGACATAATAATCAAACGTTTAAACTGTTTAACTTCAAGATATTTATAGGGCGTGTTACTTAAAAAGGAGCTGTTTAAGGATGAGTCGTGTTTTTATTAGACCTTATATAGAAGAAGATGCATTAGAATTGCTGGAACTGAACGTACGAAACCGGGGGCACTTTGAATTTTGGATGCCACTTAAGCCGAAAGAAGATCAATATTCACTTGGAGCCCACCAAGAACGGATTCGTCAAACATTACAAAAGATGCAAGATGATCGTTACTATGCGTTTGGTGTTTTCCTGAAGGAGAACAATGCATTAATCGGCGAAGTATCTGCTTCGTTCATTGAACGGTTTCCGGCTGAAACATGTATGATCGGCTATCAACTTGATCGAAATTACAATGGTCAAGGATTGATGGCTGAAGCGGTCAGTCAAGCAGTTGCACTGCTCTTTGACAAGTATGCATTTCATCGGTTACGAGCGGAAGTGATGCCTGAGAACATTGGATCGAGCCGTGTTCTCGAAAAAGTAGGCTTTCGAAGAGAGGGACTTGCTAGGAAAAGTCTATATATTAATGGAAACTGGGAAGACTTCACGATGTTCGCACTATTAAAAGAAGAATTTTTAGTGTGAGGAGAAAATGATTGTTGTCGATGTCGACGTAGTATAGTGCATGGTGCAAAAAACTAAAACGCCATTACTTTTTAGTCTTTTGTCGTCGCGATCATCCGCGGGTACAATCGAATAAGGTGAACCTCTGTGTATGCAGTCATTCGCACGTTATATGAAGAAACTGGATTATTCATTCGACTAACACGCCTGATTGGCTGTTTTAATGGTGAATCGCTTGAATGGACATACTTTCATTTTGAAGAACGACTATCATTCGCTAGACTGTAGACAACGTGCTATCGGGAGATACAGCGTCTTTTTTCGTTGCTTTCCTCGGACGAGGCGCGCCATTGCTCCTTGGATCCTAGCGGACGACGAGCAGGGTCTTGCCTGCCTCTGAAAGTGCGTTAAAAACGTACTTTGCCCCGTAGGAGTCAACGAAACATGACGATTTTCAGGCAATACCGTGACAGAAATCCAGTCATGCAGACAGTTTAGAGCGCAATCCGTCTCGAATCGCTTTAGACCGTGAAAAGCAATCGGTCGCGACCCTTCAGCTTTGCTGTAGCGGCGCGATCAGTTGCCGCTTTGAAGACGAGGCGAGACAGGGAAGCGCGAACGGATTGCCTCTCGTTATAGCCTGTTCACGCTTCATAAGAGTTTGTCTACACGCTCATTCGCGTTGCATGATCTAACATCGATTTTCATCCGAAATTCAAAATTAAGATATTTTGACTGGTGAAAAGACTGATTAGAGCGATTAAGACATAAAATCGAATGAAAAAACGAACGATAACTCATTTATAAGATAAAAACATTTGTTTTTAGATGACAAATTACTCTAAATCCTTTGACATGACATTCTGCATTCGATATAGTGTTCAAGTACGAACGATTATAAACGATAGTTTAAAAAATATTCGTTATTTGGAGTGTTGAAAATGGATGTAGTATTTGATTATGAAGATATTCAATTGATTCCCGCAAAGTCAATCGTTGGCAGTCGATCTGAGTGTGATACGACGGTCGAGTTTGGTGGAAGACGATTCAAACTGCCGGTCGTCCCGGCGAACATGCAAACCATCATCGATGAATCGATTGCGACGTACTTAGCCGAAAATGGTTATTTCTATATTATGCATCGCTTTGAACCAGAAAAACGGCGGACGTTCGTTGAGACGATGCAAGCAAAAAACTTAATCGCGTCGATTAGTGTCGGCGTCAAGATCGAAGAATACGTGTTCATCGAAGAACTCGCACAGGCAGGGCTCGTGCCGGAGTATATTACGATTGACATCGCGCATGGTCATTCAGACGCAGTCATTCAAATGATTCAGCACATTAAACGATTTTTACCGAACAGTTTCGTCATCGCTGGAAATGTCGGAACGCCGGAAGCTGTCCGTGAACTTGAGAATGCAGGTGCGGATGCGACGAAAGTCGGAATCGGACCCGGGAAAGTCTGCATCACGAAGATTAAAACAGGATTCGGAACAGGCGGTTGGCAACTGGCAGCACTTCGCTGGTGCGCTAAAGCTGCGAGCAAGCCGATCATCGCGGATGGAGGAATTCGGACACACGGTGATATTGCGAAATCCGTCCGTTTTGGTGCGACGATGGTCATGATCGGTTCATTGTTTGCCGGGCACGAAGAATCGCCTGGTGAAACGCATGAAGTCGATGGTGTCCGCGTCAAAGAATACTTTGGTTCGGCATCAGAGTTCCAAAAAGGTGAAAAAAAGAACGTCGAGGGGAAAAAGATGTTTGTTGAGCATAAAGGGAGCTTAGCCGATACATTGACGGAGATGGAGCAAGATTTGCAATCGTCGATCTCGTACGCCGGAGGAAATAAACTGCAAGCGATTCGGACGGTCGACTATGTCGTCGTCAAGAACTCAATCTTTAATGGGGATAAAGTATTTTAAGGCAATAAAAGTAGAAAAAGCAGACGGTCTTGACGACGTCTGCTTTTTTTTTGCATACTTCCCATAAAAACAGGGTAATAGTTAAATGGTTATTTTTTCAGAAAATTACATTAAAAGGGGTGGCATAGCATATGAACACAGAAACGACAACGTACTTAATCGAAAAGTTTACGCGAGTCCGTGATAAGACAATTGAATTGATTGATCCACTTGAACCGGAAGATTTCGTAATCCAAGCAAGTGCTGATGTAAGTCCGGCTAAATGGCATATCGCGCATACGACATGGTTTTTCGAACGGATGATTTTACAGGAATACGATGCAGCGTATCAAGTGTTTAATCCACAGTTCAATTATCTGTTCAATTCGTATTACAACTCAATCGGTCCGTATCAACCGCGCCATCAAAGAGGTGTCTTGTCGCGGCCGACTGTAAGTGAAATCATCGCCTACCGCTCGTACGTCGATGCGGCAATCGATACGTTCTTGAGACAAGATCGCGACGCGGCGAGTCAAAAGAAAATTGAAGGTTTGATTGAGATGGGATTACAACATGAACAGCAACATCAGGAACTTATTTTGATGGATATGAAATTTAACTTGTTCGTCAATCCCTTGTTACCGGCCTATCAAAATAAAGCGGTCGTGCCGACTGCTGAAACCAATGTCAGTCCTGCTTACAAAACATTCGATGGAGGATTGATTGAAATCGGCCATGATGGGACCGGCTTTGCGTTTGACAACGAAAGTCCTGTCCATAAAGTATGGTTGAATCCATTTGAACTGGCAACTGCGCCCGTGACGAACGGGGAATACTTAGCTTTCATCGAAGCTGGGGGTTATGAGACGTCTGAATATTGGCTTTCTGACGGGTACCAAGTCATCAAGCAACTCGGCTGGAAAGCACCGCTCTACTGGATGAAGGATGAGTCGGGGGACTGGTCTGTCTTCACATTAAGTGGTGTCGAACCACTCGCACTCGACGAACCGGTTTGTCACGTCAGCTTTTATGAGGCGGATGCTTATAGTCGCTGGAAAGGAAAACGTCTCCCGACGGAAGCGGAGTGGGAGCATGCGGCAAAAACGGTCGCAAGACAAGGGAACATGATGGGACGAGGAACGTATCATCCGGCATCGGTTGTACGGGCCGAGCACGAATTGACAGGAATGTTTGGTGACGTTTGGGAATGGACGGCCAGTGCCTATTCATCATACCCGGGCAGTCGACCGCTTGAAGGAGCACTAGGTGAATACAATGCAAAGTTCATGTCTAACCAGATGGTGTTACGGGGTGGCGCGTGTGTGACGCCGGACGATCACATCCGTGAGACGTACCGTAATTTCTTCCCGCCGGATAAACGGTGGCAATTCAGTGGGTTCCGTTTGGCAGGTGACCTGTAAGATGAGTCAGCAGGTAAAAAGCTTTGATTTATATACGACGCAGCAAAATATGTTAGAAGAAGTCATAGCTGGTTTATCGAAACCGGCTAAAACGCTTCACGCCAAGTATTTTTACGATCAAACGGGGTCGGAACTGTTCGAGCAGATTACGCAACAACCGGAATATTATCCGACGCGCACTGAACTCGAGATTTTGACGACGCACCAAACGACGATTGCAGATAAGATTGGTCCTGTCCATACATTGATTGAGTATGGGAGTGGCAGTAGTCGGAAAATCAAAAGTCTGCTCAGTTCGCTGCACGGGTTGGAAGAATATGTCCCAATCGATATCTCGAAGGACTATTTACTACAGTCGGCGGCGGAGTTGTCTAAAGATTATCCAAATCTCTCGATTAAAGCGGTTTGTGGCGACTATTCGACACCGATCACACTACCGGTCGACCGCGCACTGAAAAAAGTTATCTTCTTCCCGGGATCGACGATTGGTAACTTTGATCCGGCGGAGGCGATGGAGTTCTTGCGCCATTCATCTCATTTACTCGAAGTGGGAGACGGCTTTTTAATCGGTGTCGATACGAAAAAAAATCCGGACATTCTTCATCGGGCGTATAACGATATGGCCGGCGTCACGGAAGCGTTCAACTTAAACATCCTGACCCACATCAATCGTGTCTTAGATGGAACATTTGATCAAACAAGGTTTGAGCATGTAGCATTTTATAATGAGGCGCAAGGTCGAATCGAGATGCACATCCGCAGTCGGATTGACCAGATCGTACAAATCAACGGTCAGCCGTTTACGTTCCAGGAAGGTGAAACGATTCATACAGAAAATTCTTACAAATATAGCATCGAAGAATTTCAGCAGTTGGCAGGTAAAAGTGGCTTTCGGGCCGTCACTTACTGGACGGACGCCAATCATCACTTCAGCGTCCATTACCTTGAGAAGACGAACGGCTAACGCGATCATGACGATGGAAGAAAGGCTGGCACACCGCTAACTGACGATAAAATAGAAGGGATTGCCATCTTAAAGTTGATGGGCGATCCCTTCTATTTGCGTGTAGATAAAGTTGCATTGGATTTTCCGCTTGAAACTGTTTAACCGAAAAGACGCGGCATGCAGAACTATCAGGCGAAGTCTCAGCTGACGCGACTTCCGTCCGGAATTGGATGTTCCGGACATACGAGGACGGGCATCAGTTGATCGAGCGGACCGAGTTCAAGGATACGACCTGTGAAACCGGCGCGTACGCCCTCGACGTTCAGGATCGCGATGGCTTGTTTCCCTAAAATTTCTTCATAGTCGAACCGGGTTTCGACCCAGTCGAGTAAAAAAGAGTGATCGTGTCCATCGAAGTCGACCGTCACGTTGAGAAGGTGTGTTTCATTCTCGTCACGGATGAGAGAACGAATCGTCCCGACACGAATATCTAACGCGGTAAAGGTTTCGACGGGTACAAATGGTTTAATCGGATCCATGGGTCATCTCCTATCGTCAAACAAATTAGTTGTGATAAGTCGGAACGTAATCACTTAACGGAATCTCGATCGGTTGATTTAACGCCAGTTCTGCGAGCTCGCGTCCGAGATAAGGGCCGATCGTCAATCCGGATGCACCGAGGCCGTTCGCGATGAAAACGTTCGGGTGAGCATCGAGTGAGGCGATGACCGGTAACGAATTACTCGTGTAGGGACGTAGACCAACCCGCATTTCATAGATGTTCGTTTCTTCGAGTCGTGGTGCGACAGGGAGGGCACGCGTTAAGAGCGCATGCATCCCTTTGACGGTCGGTTGTAAGTTGTAATCAAGTTGTTTTTCATGGGTCGAACCTAAAGCAAGGCGACCATCTTCCGTCGACACGAGATAGAGTCCACGTTGCCCCATGATGACGGGCCAATGTTTCGTTTTCATTTCCTCTAAATCAAGATGAAGGATTTGTCCTTTTTCCGTCCGGATATCGAGTTCGAGCTTGAGCGGACGTAACAATTCATTGATCCAGACCCCAGCCGTCAAAATCACGTGCTTCGCGTAATGCGGTTGTCCATCGATTGAAATACCTTTCACTTGTCCTGTTTCGATGAGTAATTCAGCATCCGCATCAATAACGGTCGCCCCGTAATGGATTGCCGCCCGCTCGAGTGCGCCACGCAAGGCACGACCATCGACGCGAGCCCCGCCGGAGACGAACAACGCGTCTTCGACAGTATCGATCAATGGAAATAGAGATTTGACCTGAGAAGCGTCGAGTCGTTCGATGCGTCCGATGCCTGGGGCTTCCGGGAATCGATTTTCAGCAATCGTATTCATCTTCTCGATTTTTGATGATTCATGTAGCGCGATCGTGCCCACTTTTCGGTACCCGGTCGCGGTTTCGCCAAGCGCTTCCAGTTCTTCGATTAACGTATCGTAATAGTGAGCGCCATTATTTGCTAAGCGGTACCAGGCTTTATTGCGACGTTGTGTCATCCAGGGGCAGATGATGCCGGCTGCTGCATCGGTTGCGCGTCCGCTCTCTTTTCGGTCAATCAAAAGCACGGTCGCCCCTTGTTTTGATAGGTGATAGGCTGTCGATGCACCGAGAATACCGGCGCCGACGATGATGTGTGTGTACATGTCAATTCAACTCTTTTCTAATGACGGTCTTTCTTTAGTCTAAAGAAAAAAGGGCAAAGCGACAAATCTAAATTCAAATGTGTCATTGAAGTGTGGGGAATGATGGGAAATCGAATCTTTTTTTCGGAATATTTCGTATACTTTACATACGGACGCGTATAATTGCAAAATAGACGATTAGAAACCGTCCAATCAGGAAAGATACCCTTATAGGCATCACGTCCCGACATCAATGGCTTAGCACTCAGTCACTTTTGAAGGAGGGGAAGGCAATGAACATTAGTCAAACCATCGTACGCAAACGCTACACGGACCACACTTTGTTTTATTCCGCCATCCTGATCTGGAAGTTGCTCTTCTTCTTACCCTTATTGATGTTCATGAATAGTGGCTCCGACAATGTATTCCAACTTTATTTCGTACCGTACTTGACCGTGATCATTTTGTTCCGGGTCATGACATATTACGCGACGTATAAAGCTTCCTTCATGGAGATGACGGAGATGGGGCTGTCTGTTTTCCTCATCATCGCCGATCTTTATATCATCGCGCTCTTCCAAATTCCGCTTCCATTCGGAATGATCATCATGTTATTTTCGATTCTCCATTTTAGCGCCGCATTTAGCCGTTTTCGTTGGTTTCGGCGCCGTATGTGGTTGAACCGCCATCTTGAAATACTCAATTACTTGACGGATCATGGTGAAACGCCGATCAAGATTGCTGTCGTCTCGGAAGATGAGATGCTCGTGACAACGAAAAGTGGGAAAGAATTCACATATCGCCAAGTCTATTGGAGTGGCTTTTATTTTGAACGCGGGTGAACGATTAAGGACTGTGTTGCTAATTGGCGCAAGTCCTTTTTTTGATGATGGCTATTTAAGGTCGGTTTTGCCATACTAAAGTGAGAAAATAGCAAGGAAGGTGTTCATTGGTGATTCGTGCCCTCATTGTCACACAGGACAATCATGTTTTCGTCGATACGAATCTCGATCGCTTAACGCGGTCGGACATTAAGTGGTATTTCGTTGATTTCGACCAACCGACAGAACAGGAGAAACAGCTACTCGTCTCCTCGTTTACCTTTCATCCGCTCGCGATTGAAGATTGTTTTCAATATTTACAGCGACCGAAACTCGAATATTATGACGAATACAGCTTTTTTGTAATGCATGCGGTTGAAGAACCTTCGTTAAAAGGGAAAGAAATCAATCTATTTGCGAGTGAACAATACGTCATTTCGTATCATGAGCAGGCGTCACGGGAAGTGGACTTCGTGTTTCGGGCATTTCAAAAATTGACAGGGCATGAAGAACATCTAACGGTCGAAGTTGTCCATAAAATCATGGATAAAATCGTCGACGGGTATTTCCCGATCGTCCATAATCTGGAAGACCGCATTTTTTCACTCGAAAGTCGATATGAACAAGCAGGCAATGACAAACAAATCATGGAAGATATCTTTGACATCCGCTCAGACTTGCTTGAACTCGCACGGACGGTCTTACCGATGCGGGATTTACTGTATCGGGTCATCGAATCGAAACGACTGGCGATTCATCCGAACAAACAAGCATTTTTCCGTGACATCTACGACCATTTGCTGAAGTTAAACGACATGATTGAATACAATCGGGCGATGACGTCGGAATTCCGGGAAAACTTCATATCTTTGAACTCCTACCGCATGAATAACATCATGAAAACGTTGACGATCTTTACGACGATTTTCATGCCGTTGACGTTCATCGCCGGCATCTACGGGATGAACTTTCAATATATGCCCGAGCTGACGGTCCGCTATGGTTACTTCATTACGCTTGGCGTGATGGTGCTCGTCGCAATCGGGATGACGGTTTAT
This sequence comes from Exiguobacterium sp. s127, assembly GCF_018618695.1. Classification (NCBI taxonomy): domain Bacteria; kingdom Bacillati; phylum Bacillota; class Bacilli; order Caryophanales; genus Exiguobacterium; species Exiguobacterium sp. s127. The sequence continues at coordinate 38,396 of NZ_JACSMO010000015.1, forward strand.
TTTATCCGAAATCACTGGTTTGAAGAGTAGGCGTGAGAAATCGTTGTTCCTTTCCCGCCGGTCATACAAAAAAACGCCGATGTTTCCGTTTTACACACGGGGACAGCGGCGTTTTCCATTGTATAGTCTTCTCATTCATGACAGATACCTGAACAAATCTTAAAGCGTCAGCCCACTGTTTTAGTGAACCGACTGCTCAAATACGTCATGCAGTTTCGCTTGGGCACCCTTGAATGAGTCCAGTGGATGCGCATCCGTCAAAGTCGAACGTTCCGTCTCAATTTGGCTCAATAATGTCTCTGTCCATTCGGCATAGAGTGTCGCGAAGACCTCGTCGAGATGTTGCTCCGTTAGATGACGAAGGCGCGACTCTTCGCCTTCGAGATAACTAACGGCATCCGGTTTCGTCAACGCGACCAGCGCGTCTTTTAAGTGCTCCTTCTCGTTCCGTTCGAAGAAAGCCTTTGCGTTCCGGAAGTAGCTTTTGACGGAACGGTATTTCGTGTCATCTTGGAACGGACCGCTGAACGTCATTGGAGGTAGCGTTGGCGGATCGAGTGGTGATAGTTGGAACGACGGGTTCAGTTTCGCAGCATACATCGCCTCTTCGTCAAGACGCTTTGCGATGGCACGTTGGACCCAGCTATCGATCCGGAAATGGGTGACACGTAATTCTTGTTCAAAATCATACCGCAAAAATCCGAGTAATTCGATGAGTGCTTGTTGCAAAGCGACTGCTTTCGTCGCGTTCGCAAACCGGACCGGATGATAGGCTTCCTTGAAAAAGTCTGGGAAGCGGTAATAGATGCGTTGATTGACGTGATGTAACAATTCATGAATCTCAGCAAATAGCTCATGGTGAACGAGTTCGACCCGACCGTTCGAGAAGTGTGCCGTGATCTCTTGTTCGAGCGCATCGAGTTCCGTCAATCGGGCATCTTTTCTGGCGATGTTCCGTTCTGTCTGATCAATCAATTGATTAAGGCGGTAAATTGTCTTGTCCGTCTCTTCCGTCAAGGATTGAAGCGCGAGCCCTTTCAAATCATGGTTCAAGAAGCGATGGAAGGCTTGTTCGAACGAATCGATGCCGGATTGTTCATCAATCCCTTGTTGTTTCTCGGCAAGGGCGTTGAGGCTCGAGACGCCGAACAGGCGTGGTGCACGGATGCCGAACCGTTTTAGTTCCGTGCCGACATAGTGTAGGACATCTTGCTGTTCCGCTGTCGAAGTTGCGAGATCAATCGCATTGACGACGAAAAACATTTTGTCGAGCTCGAATGCATCCTTAACCCGGCCGAGTTGAATCAAAAATTCACGATCGGCTCGGGCGAAGGCGTGATTGTAGTAGGTGACGAACAGAATCGCATCCGCATTTTTAATGTATTCAAATGCGACGTCCGTATGCCGGGCATTGATGGAATCGGCACCCGGTGTATCGACGAGCGTGATTCCGAGACGTGTCAACGGGCTGTCGAAATACAGGTCGATTACATCGACGAAACAACTGAGGTGTTCCTGTGCGACATACTCCTCGAATGCCGATTGAACGACTGTCTGTTCTGTACCGATGAAAGGTTCGACCGTCGGATATCCTTTTAGGAACGCGCGTAAGAAAGAGGCATCGTTCAAGTCGCTTGTCGTCCGTTCGCGCAACCATGTGACGACGGCAGTGACTGACGGCATCGTTGCGTCAAACGTTTGCAGGGCTTCGTTCAAGTCGTTGAGAAGGTCAGTCTCCGATTTAAACCGGATCGTTGCGGTCCCGTGGACATGCGTCGCCGTGACCGGTTTAATCCGATTGATGGATGCCGTCGTCGGGTTCGGTGAGACCGGTAGGACACGATGACCGAGCAAAGCATTACAAAACGAAGATTTGCCGGCGCTGAAAGCACCGAATAAGGCAATCGTAAAGTCGCTTGTCGTCACGCGCGCAAGCTTTTGTTGCAAATACTTCGTAGCGTCCTCGAACCCGCGAACACCGGAGAGAATGGTCTGGATTTGCTGCATCTCTTCTAATGTATAACGGGATGGGACAGCTTGAAGCGTTTCTTCATGCGTAGTCTCCATCTCTTGTGTCACGACTGGATTGATCCCTGTAAACGTCTCAATGTCGAGCGTCGCCTGCGTAAGCTGCGTACGCCACTGTTCTAGTTGCTCACGTGCCGCTGTCATATCGTCAGTGGTCGGTTCGTTCGCTCGTTCGAGGTAGCTTATTAACACCTGTTCCGCATTCTTGAACGTTGTCATCACGTCACATTTTTGTTCGAGCGTTTCAAATTCAGCTTGAAGCGTCGCTTTCGCAGGGATGTTTTCATGCGTCAAATCCTGGCGGACCGCTTCTCGCCAATGGTTCGTTTCCTTGACGTACCAAGCACTGACCGATGCAACGACCCGATTCGTGAATTGCAAGACCGATTCCCCGGTAATCGTGATGCCGTCTTGAAGTGCTTCCTCAATGACGGCTAATGGTGGATCAAGTGGGAGTTGATCGATTCGTAACGAGTGCTGGTCAGACAGCAAATCAATTTCCGCTAACGATTGTTTCATAAGTTTTCGAAGGTGAAGCGCAATTTCAGAAGCAGTGACAGACTGGAGTGCGCGCAGGACATCGTCAGCGATGACTTGTTGCGTCGCCTGTGTTTTTTTAGCGCTCCGGAACAATCCGACCTTGAATGCAGGTTGCCGAGATTCGAGGAACGTTTTCATCTTTTCGCGCAATTCAAACGGCATCAGCGTCGCATTGCGAAGTAAACTTTCCCGGTGTGCCGAAAAACGGCTGCTCCATTGTTCAGGAGCAAACAGGGTCAATTGATGTTTGACTTGTGCATGCCGGTCAAACACACGCTCCGCTTCTGCGCGTTCGGTCGCCGAGACCGTATCCCGCATCGCGTCAGATGCTTCTTCAATCATGTCTTCTAAATAGTTGATGTGTTCCTGGTGTAAGACCTCGAGCGTCGTTTGAGCGGATTCGATCAATTTCGGCTGGGCGTCACGAATGCTTTGGTCGACCAATCGCTTGACGGCAGAAAAGTCGTTCCCCGCGAATTCCGGCTCACGCAGGCTCGTGAAGAAAATGCCTTTCGGCTGAACACCATGTTCAGTAAACGATTTTTCGACGGATCGTTTAAAGGCATCGAATGACAGCTCGGATGTTTGGTGTTTGTCGATTTGATTGACGATTAAATAGAGTTCAGGAACAGAAGCGAGCAAGTCTTTTGTGACGCTGAAGTTCAGTTCAGATTGGACATGGTTATAGTCCATGACATAAAAGATTAAGTCGGCGACATGTAACGCCGATTCAGTCGAAATCCGGTGGGCGTCATCAACGGAGTCGACGCCTGGCGTATCCATCAGGACGAGACCAGGTGGTAAAGTGGATGTCGCATGGGTGATGTCGATTTGTTGGACGGTGCCGTCACGGCCGAAATGGCGTAAGTGTTGCAAATCATCTTCCGAGGCTAGACGGACTGCTTTTCGATCATGGAAGGAAACAATCGCTTCGTCGGTCTCGCCTTGACGAAGCGTGACGATATTTGCACTCGTCGGAATGGGACTCGTCGGGAGAATGGATTCGCCCGTCAAGGCATTGATCATACTGGATTTACCGGCAGAAAAATGACCGGCGAAGGCAATCGTATAGTCGCGTCGTAATAACTTCTTTGAAAATGTATCTAATTTATCGAGTCGGAGCTGATCGCGTGAAGGTTGAATCAGTGTCGCGAGAAGCGCCGTCGCTTCCAGGTGGTTCGTCAATCGTTCTTCAAATGAGCGCATGCAAATTGTAACCCCTTTCTTACAGTCAATTGTAAGTGTATCATGTTTATTTTGCTTTCGTCATCTTACGGTTGCACACGAAAAAAGAGGCGCTCACGAATCGTGAGAAGCCTCTAAAAACAGTGCTGATTCAGTTCGGTTCCGGAACGATCATGTCTGATTCGTCGGGCTGTTCTTCTGTCGTCTGCATCAAGCGTAGCAGGTGCAGTTTAAAGAGATACATGACGATGAGATGGACATTCGCCTGGGTCGTTTTATAGAGCAACCATGGTAATGCGGGAACATATTCATGAATCGCGATGATACACTCTTGCGAACCCGGGATTTGCCGGAACTCGATGCGTCCATTGCTATCTTCTTTAACTTGAGCAAACAAGCCGCCCGTAATTCGGTACGTTGCCTGTTGATCGTCTTCGAATGGTTCTTTCGTCAGTTCAAGCAACGGGGCGTCAAGCAACGGAACATGAATCCGAACGACTGTTTCTTCCGCTGTCTTCGATGTAAGAAAAGGTTTCGCGAACGTCGATAACCAATCGACATAATTGTCGGCAGCCCAGTTCGCGTTCCGGTCGTCTGGAAGACGGACACGTTGGACGGACCGGACATCAAGCGTTTGTGATTTCTGGTGCGATGAAGAGCTTCCTGATTTTTTTGATTTCGACTCTTCTTCTTCTTCTTCTTCCATCGCCATCCGTACGGATTGCTCGAATGAAATTTTTCCGTCACTGATGCCCTCGGCCATCTTGTCGGGATCCGCCACCATCTCATGGACCATACTTTCGACGAGCGGATAAACGGTTTCTTTCGGTTCTCCAGAGATGAGTGTCACCCAAAGCCGCGACAATTTGACGGTCATCAACGGTAAGTCGAAGGTCGGTTGTTTTTTGTCCATTACTTCCGCCGTCTTCAAAATCATTTCCTTGTACGTCATCGCTTCCGGACCGCCGATATCGATGGCACGATCCTTGAGGTCCTCGCGGTCGACGCTAGATCCGAGCGCATGAATGACGTCCGGTAGCGCGACGGGATGTGTTTTGTTACGCGTCCAGCGCGGGAGAAGCATGACGGGAAGTCGTTTGACGAGTTTTGACAGAATCGGGAACGAAGACCCTTTCGGACCGACGATGAGCGCAGCGCGAATCGTCGTGACCGGTGTACCGTATGCACCGAGGACGCGCTCGACCTCAAGGCGACTTTTAAGATGACGTGATAAATTTTCCGTCTCGTCCGGAATGATGCCACTTAAGTAAACAATCTGCTGGATGCCGTTTGCTTTTGCAGCGCGTGCGTAATTGTCGGCTAAAATCAAGTCCATGTCTTCAAATGAGCCTTGCGTCAACTTTGCTGACGGCATCATCGAGTGGACGAGGTAGATGGCGATGTCTGCTCCTTTTAATCCTGCTGTCGTATCCGCTAACGAAAAAAGGTCACACGAACGCCATTCGACATTCGCTTCATCTTCCTTGTCGTCACCATTGCGAGACAAGGCAATGACGTCGTACTTTTTCTTCAATTCATTTAATAGGTTATGTCCGATATAGCCTGTCGCACCGGCAAGTGCTAGGCGTTTACGTGGTTGCGTCATGTCAATTCCTCCTCATTAGCTGCTTACTACAAAGATTTACCCAAACGACCTGCGATTTAATCAAACGAATGTTATAGTTAAAAACAAATGCTTCATCTTTTTAAAACAGGGAAAACAAATAAAGAAGATTTGCGCACTGTTTTGGAGGGATGGACAGTATCATTTTTTAGGGGAGGGAGACGGATATGAATGCTGTCTGTTTTTTGGACGAACGTCATCATACACGTTACCAAATGATATTGAAGCGATTGAATGCACGAAACCGTAAAAAGTATTCTTTTCAATCAATCTTATTTTTAGCGACGGGTAATCTAGCGCTTATGCAATTGTTCAGTGACTATTTTTTTCCGGAGACGGGTGAATTTTTTTACCAAGAATTATTAGCGGAACCTGTCGAAGATTTAACCGTCGATGTCGAACGTCAATTACTCGTTCAGTTGTATAACGGCAGGACGACGTTGACGATTATGGAAATCATCGATCAGTTAGATGAAACGGAGTTAGAGCTCGTCCTCGGAGCCATCCAAATCCGGTCATTCGGAAATCAAAACATGCAAGTACACTAAAGAAGGTAGCCGTTGTCAGATGGACTTCGGTTATCTTTTTTTGTCATTTCAAGGACCGTTAACTTACATTTGTGAACTGAAGTTATTAATGTAAAACAGCATCTAAATAAAAGCTAAGCTTATGCCTTAAGATTTGGTTGTCTAGCGGCAGGACTGGAAATAAGATGTAAGTAACAGGGAAGGTGTGGCGACTGCTGACAGGTCGCGCGTCGAATGATGAGGAAGGGGAGTGAACATATGCAACTCAAAGAATCGATTTATTTCCATTCACCGATTTTCATTCAGAATATCCTAACGACGCTTTACGGACGGGTCTTGTACCAGGAACGTTACGGGTCCGCCTACCGTAATCGGTTAGAAGAATTGAAGCGGAAAGAACGGCAATCGATTGATCCCGAGCAGGAGCAATTATCCCGCCTGAATCAGTTTTTACTGTTTTGTCAGGCCTATAGCCCGTACTACAAAGAGTTGTTCGATAAGAAGCGGATTGAGCTTCCGCTTGCGCAGTTGTCAGAGTTAAAACAAATTCCCTTGCTCGATAAGGAGACGCTACGGACAAGGAATGCCGACGTCCATGCGCGGATTCATGCGCCGATTCTTGGAAAGACGGGCGGGACGACCGGGAAATCGATCCAAGTCCATTATACGAGAGAGGACATGCAAATCCGCATGGCGCACCTCGACTATTTCAAATGGACGCATGGAATTGAACAGGGAATGCGCCGGGCGAGTTTTACGGGACAGACATTAGCGGCAGAACAACAAAAGTCACTCGTCTATTGGCGGATGAATAAGGCGATCAATCAAATGCTTTTTTCAATTAAGAATATTAACCCGTTGACAATTCCCGCTTACATCGAACAATTGAACCGATTTAATCCAGTGTCGATTGATGGTTTACCGTCGGGAATGATTGAAGTTGCACGATACGCCAAAAAACATGCTGTCGACTGTACATTCCGTCCGAAGGCGATTTTTCCGACGGCTGAAATGTTGACACGGGACGAACGTGCTTTAATCGAGGAAGTATTTCATGCACCGATCTTTGATCAGTACGCCTCGTCGGAAGGGGCACCGATTGTCGCCGAATGCCGCTACGGTAAAAAACATCTCCATTATGAGATGGGTATCATCGAAGTCGAAGCAGACGGTCAAATTCTCGTGACGAGTTTTGATACACATGGTACGCCCCTTGTCCGTTACCGGATTGGTGACCGGATGACGCTTAGTCACGAGACGTGTCCATGTGGGCATGGTGGTCCGATCATCGCATCGATTGACGGACGCGGACGAAGTTATATCCAGTTGAAAAATGGGCATCGAATCTTTGAAGGGGAACTCGCTGGAATCGTGCGGCGGTTCCCGAATTGTATCGAACGAGTCCAGTACATCCAAGAAGAAGCGGATGAAGTTGTGATGTTGTACGTACCGGACGAACGTTGGTTTAAACAAGAGCATGAAAAGGAGTTATACTTCGTGTTAGAGCGTTTGTTCGGTGGACAAATGGATGTCCTCTTAAAAGCGGTCCCGGAAATTCCGAAAGAAATCAGTGGGAAGACGTTGTTGATTAAACAATTGATTCCAGAGAACGAACGAGCCAATTGATTGGACTAGCCGAAATCAGAGCTAGTCTTTTTTGTGACGAATTGTAATATTAAGTGCAACACCTAGGAGAAAACAAAAAAAGCTCATGACGACCTCGTGTAAAATCTAATGGTCGAATAGTGACTGTAGGGAGTATGGGGTACGATGTGGGGATTAAAACTATCAAATTTGATGACATGAATTGGGATAAGGGTTATCAAGGAAATAATGTGTATAGTCAAAGTAAACTGGCGCAAATTATGAGTATCTATGAATTGCAAGACCGCCTGAAAAAAGCAGGTAAAACCAATGTTAAGGCATATGCCTGTCATCCCGGTTCGTCTTCTACGTCATTAATAACAACAAGCGGCAGCTTAGGTTTGAGAATCGTATTCGTATTTGGTTTAATGAAATTGTCACCTATGGTTCAATCAGCAGAAAAAGGTGCATACCCTGAACTCATGTGTTCAACAGAGGGCAATCTAGATGAGAGTGGATTTTATGGTCCTACAGGAAGAGCCAACTGGGTAGGTCCTGTTGGCAACTGTGGTATTAAAGCTCACACCTTAGATAAGAAAGTATCAAAAAGAATATGGGAAGTCTCGGAAAAGGAAACGGGAGTTAGTTGGAATTTATAATTCAAAAAATTACTTTACTAGAGTATGGATCAATACTAGAAAAATTTATATTCAGCAGGTTTTTTAGAAGAAGTTCAAGCGAGAGCTTCCAGACTGTAGAAAGGAGCAATGTAATTGATTATAAAATATCAATTAACGTTCGAGGATTTAATGTCTTTACAGAAAGACCTGATTGAAAACACAAAGTATCATAAAAAAAGACGCAAATTTTTGTTGATCTATACGGAGATTTTAGCATTCTTCTACGGGTTTACATCGATCTTGTATTTCTTACCTAGAACGATCCCCTTTGCAATTTTCTGCTCCATTGCTGTAGCAGTAGGGATTTTGTTCGCTATTCTACTGAGGCCTCTTTTGAAAAAAATGTATCTGCCAATCGCTATGAAACAAGGCAGGTACTTCTTGAAAAAAAATAGTAGTTGGCCGAGAAATGTGACGTTGAATCTTCATGAAGCGGGTATTGATTGGAATTCTGACGATGGGAAATTGAATCGAACACTTAAACTTGCTTGGGAATCGATTGAAAAAGTAAATGAAGATGAAAATCATATCTATCTGTATTATCAAAAATCTGAAGCATTAATTATCCCAAAGAACATACGTGTATTAAGTTTGACAGAGCAAAATGAGTTCAAACAGCTCATACGAAATCACTTAAATATTTCTCTATAAGTAAGAGATAGATTTGTTCCAAACCAGAAGGATATAGAATCTAATATAGTTCAATTGTAATTCAATCTTAAAAAGAGAAGAAATCTTGCAAGTTCATGTGTGAGATTGAAAGTTGTATGGTGGCAAAATTTGAACTGCGCCCTATAGTTTGGACAATTTAATAAAAGCACCTTTATTGTTTAAGCTGCTATGAGATGGCTTCGGTATTGTGCCGGAG
>NZ_JACSMO010000016.1:0-41938 GCF_018618695.1 Exiguobacterium sp. s127
ACGCCGAAAGTAGTTGGGGGCTTCCCCCTGTGAGGATAGGACGTTGCCAGGCAATTGAAAAGGACCGATCTGCATCTTGCAGGTCGGTCTTTTGTATTTTAAAAACAAGAGGTGTATTTCATGAAAAGTCAGCTTCCAATCATTGAGGCACTTAAGCGACATGTCGAACGTAAGGCAACATCTTGGCACGTTCCTGGTCATAAAAATGGATCAATCGTATTAGGTCTACCTAGTTTTTTGGAATGGGATAAAACAGAACTAGCTGGCTTAGATGATTTTCACCATCCGACAGAAGCGATTCTAGAAGCAAAAGTATTGTTGCGTGAAGTCTATGATTCGGAAGATAGTCATTTTTTAATCAATGGTTCAACAAGTGGTAACTGGGCAATGCTTGCGGCTGTGACTAAACGAGGAGATCGCGTCTACGTTCAGAGAAATTCACATAAGTCGATTTTTAATGCACTCGAATGGTTAGGATTGTCTCCAATCTTCATGAGCCCTGAGTATGATGAAGAAACACAAATCGCCGGCAATGTTTCACGTGAAACATTAAAGGAAGCGTTAACATCTTATCCGGATGGAGTCGCGGTATTTTTAACTTCACCGAGTTACTATGGAGAAACAGCAGCTATCGAAGAAATCGTAGCAGTGACAGCACGTTATAAAATACCATTATTAGTTGATGAGGCACATGGTGCACATTTTGGAGAAGCAGTTGGAATCCGCTCAGCCTTTGAACAGGGTGCTACAGCTGTCGTCCAATCTGCTCATAAGACGTTACCGGCATTAACGATGGGGGCTTGGATTCATGAGCGATTAACGGACGTACAACGTCGTAAGCTCCACCATGCACTCCAGTCGTTTCAAACATCAAGCCCTTCGTATCTCATCATGGCTTCGCTCGATTATGCTCGATACTATCGACAGCAGTGGACGATTGATGAAATGGAAGAGGTCCGGAACAGTCATCAACTGTTCAAAGACGAACTCGACGGACTAGATGGAATGCATGCTTTTACTTTTGATGATTGGTCACGCGTGATTCTTTCCTATGAGGACTATTCCGGAGAACAGTTACTCGATGCATTAGCCAATGAAAAAATAGATGCAGAGTTTGCTTTAGCTTCATTTGTCGTCTGCATTTTACCTCTTCACAAATTATCGGAAACTGTCCGAACTCAGTGGTTAAGACAGGTAAAAGATGCGATTGAAAAGTTGAAAATGAAAGGAATTCCCTCAAAAAGGTATATCGAGCAATCAATTATGGGTAAAATAAAAGTATCTTCACTCGCTTGCCCACTGGATCAGTTAGAGGAGAGGGAATATCGGATTCTTCCGCTTCGTGAAACGATTGGTCAGATTGCACTTGAAACGATTATTCCATATCCGCCAGGTATTCCAGTCTTGTTGCGAGGAGAGCGTGTGACAAAAGAACAGATAGTATGTATTGAGCATCATATAGCCGCATCCGTCCATCTTCAGGGTGGAGAGTCTTTGCAAGAAGGTACGTTGCGTGTCATAGAGGAAGGGTTTGTTGAATGAAGGGAACGTTTATTACAGTCGAAGGACCAGATGGCGCAGGAAAAACGACACAGCTTCAATTGATGGCAGAAGCATTAAAAAAAGAGGGTTATCAGGTCATCATGACACGAGAGCCAGGCGGCACACGCGTTGGGAATGAAATCCGTTCGTTGATTCTGAATCCAGATTTCACGGAGATGGATGAAATGACAGAAATTTTATTGTATGCGGCGTCACGGGCGCAGCACGTCAATGAATTGATTCGTCCGTCACTTACAGCTGGGACTGTCGTTTTATGTGATCGTTTCGTTGATGCCTCGATTGCGTATCAAGGATATGGACTCGGGTATTCAATTGAACAGATCCGTAACGTCAATCAGCAAGCAACAGGAGGATTAACCCCTGATCGAACGTACTTGTTTGACTTGACGGTCATGGACTCGAAAAGACGAATGATTGAACGAGGGGCGCTTGACCGGATCGAGCAACGTGATGATGCATTCAGAGAGCGTGTCTATCATGGCTTTTTATCATTAGCCGCGTCAGAACCGGAACGCATTCGATTGATTGACGCCAATCAATCGATTGAAGCAGTCCAGTCGCTATTGTTAGAAGATGTGTTAGCCTATTTGAAGAAAAGGGAGAGATTATCATGAAAATGGTCATTACGATTGTTCAAGATAAAGATAGCTTACGTTTAGCAGAAGCGCTTGTTGAAAATGATTTTCGGGCAACTAAACTTGCGACGACGGGCGGCTTTTTAAAAGAAGGTAACACGACATTCATGATTGGGGTTCAAAGTGAACGCGTTGACGATTTGATGCGTTTGATCAAGAAAAATTGTTCGAGCCGCGATCAAATGGTCTCGCCGATCTCACCAATGGGAGGACACGCCGACTCGTATATTCCCTATCCGGTTGAAGTTCAAGTCGGAGGCGCGACAGTCTTTGTCTTGCCGATTGAAGGGTTTCATCAGTTCTGATGCGGACATTTCATGAGCTCGAACAAACACAATCTGTCATCTCGACGATTCTTCAAAATTCTTTACGAGCAAATCGAATCAATCATGCTTATATCTTTACGGGAGACTATGAGCCGCTTCTTTTGGAAGCGGCTCAATTGTTCGCCAAGAGTTTATTTTGTGAGCGGAAAGATCAAGTAGAGCCGTGTAATGAATGCCGAAGCTGTCGACGGATGGATAGCGGAAATCTTGTCGATTACTACCAGATTGAGCCAGATGGGGCAACCATCAAAAAAGAACAAATCCAGCAATTGATGCATGACTTGTCACTTCGGGGGTTAGAAGGGGATCGGCAAATCTATGTCGTGACGCAAGCGCACCGGATGACTCCACAAGCAGCGAATAGTTTATTGAAGTTCTTCGAAGAACCGGGCGAAGGAAAAGTAGCGATTCTACTAACGAATCAACCGCAACTGTTATTACCGACGATTCGTTCTCGTGGACAACTGTTAAGTTTTCGACCGGCCGATCGTGTGATGATTGGACAAGTTTTATCGGATAAAACGTCCCGAGATGCGGAGTTAACCCAACTTGCAGCGCGCGTCTATTCAAAAATTGATGATGCGGAGCAAGCCTTAATCGAAGACTGGTTTGTAAATGCGCGAGCGTCAGTGTTACAATTGATGGAGGAATTAGCGAATCGTCCGGCAGATTTGCCTTTGTTCGTTCAAGAGAAGTGGATTAATCAATTTAAGAATCGGCAAGACGTCCGGATTGGTCTAGAACTCGTGACATGTTTCTTCGAAGATGCCTTGCATCTGAAGTTGAATCCATCATGGGAGATCATTACGTATACAAATAGCCGACCATTACTTGAGCAGATGGGTGGAAAGAGTCAGGCGACGATCACCCGCTGGTTGCAGGCAGTACTTGCAGCCGTCAAACGGGTCGAAGCGAATGTTAATCCTCAATTAACAGTTGAGCGTCTCATGTTTGACTTACAGAAAGGGTAGAGCGATATGCTAGAAGTAGTAGGCGTTCGCTTTAAAGAAGCGGGCAAAATTTATTATTTTGCACCTGGACAAGAGTCATTATCACGAGGACAAGCCGTCATCGTGGAGACAGTACGGGGCATTGAATATGGCGAAGTGGTAATCGCCGATAAACAAATGGACGAGGAAGATGTGGTCTTACCATTAAAATCAATTCTTCAGATTGCTGATGATAAAGATGCAATGATCGTCCGTGAAAATAAAGTAGCAGCACTTGATGCACATGCAGTGTGTGTCGAAAAGATTCGCGAACATAAGCTCGATATGAAACTCGTGGACGTCGAATATACGTTTGATCGTAATAAAGTCATCTTTTACTTCACAGCGGAAGGTCGCGTCGACTTCCGGGAACTCGTTAAAGATTTAGCAGCAGTCTTCCGGACACGGATTGAGTTGCGCCAAATCGGAGTTCGTGATGAAGCGAAATTGCTCGGTGGAATCGGTCCGTGCGGCCGTGTCCTTTGTTGTTCATCGTTCTTAGGTGAATTTGAGCCGGTCTCAATCAAGATGGCGAAAGATCAAAACTTATCACTGAACCCAACGAAGATTTCCGGGGTCTGTGGCCGTTTAATGTGCTGTTTGAAATACGAGAACGATACGTATGAAGAAATGCGACGTGATCTACCGGATTACGGAAAACGTCTGACTGTACCAGAAGGCGAAGGTCGTGTCGTCGGATTGAACATCCTCGATCAAGTAGTTCAAATTGAACTGAAAGACCGTTCCCGCGTTCTGACTTATTCGATGGAAGAATTGTTATCCGTCGGTGCCGTAAAACAAAAACGACCAAAAGAATGACGGGGTGCATACGCGTGGAGAGAGTCGATAAAAAAGAAATCATTACGCGTGTCGATGCGATCGAGCAACAGATTCATTTGCTGACTGAGCATCTGAGCGTATTAAAAGATCAGCTTGCTTACATGATGGAGGAAAATCAACACCTCTACCTCGAAAATCATCACCTGCGTGAGAAGGTGGAGCGAGACGAACAACAACCGATTACAGAAGAAGCGGAAGCCGAAGCGTTAGTAGGTGCCGGATACGATAACCTCGGTCGCCTCTATCAAGAAGGATTCCACATTTGTAACTTGCACTACGGTCAAGTCCGTAAAGACGGGGATTGCCTGTTCTGCTTGTCCATGTTAACGAAACATTGAGAGGCTGACTTCCTAGGAGTCAGTCTTTTTTTCAGAAAGGAAGACACCTATGCTTGAATTATTACCAGATGAGCGACTCGATCATCTCCTCGGAAGAGACGGTCGCATCATTCAAAGTCCGACCGTCTTTTCGTATTCACTGGATGCCGCGTTACTCGCGCAATTCGTCTGGGTCCCGATCCGCCAAGGTAAGTTGGTCGATTTGTGTGCCGGAAACGGTGCGATTCCGCTCTTTTTATCGTACCGGACGAACGGAACGATCACGGGACTCGAAATTCAACCGCGCCTCGTCGAGATGGCACGCCGTAGTATCGAGTTGAACGAAAAAGCGGGACAGCTCCAAATGATTGAGGGGGATGTCAAAACGGCCGGGAAACAACTCGGATACGGTGCCTATGATGTCGTGACCTGCAATCCGCCGTATTTTTTAGCACATGAATCATCGAACCGAAATGAGAGTGAACACTATACGATTGCCCGGCATGAAGTGTTATGTACACTTGAAGATTGCATTCGTTCAGCCGCCGACTTACTTAAACAAGGCGGGAAAACGGCATTCGTCCATCGTCCGGAACGTTTACTCGACATCGTGACGCTGATGCGTCAGTACCGGATTGAGCCGAAGCGGATGCAATTGATTTATCCGAAGGCAGGGAAAGAAGCGAACATGCTGTTGATTGAAGGCATCAAGGATGCAAAACCGGGCTTGAAGATGTTACCCCCGTTCATCGTCTACGAGCAAGATGACACGTATACCTTACAAATGCGGGAACATCTGAATGTCTAAGCATGCGGTGTATATCGTGCGTTGCCGTGATGGGAGTCTGTATACGGGATATGCCGTCGATGTCGAGAAGCGTGTTGCGACGCACAACACGGGGCAGGGTGCCAAGTACACACGGGCGCGGCTACCGGTCGTCCTTGCGTACACAGAGACGTTTGAAACGAAATCGGAAGCGCTGAAACGCGAGTATGCGATCAAACAATTGACGCGTGCGAAAAAAGAACAGCTTATTCAAGGAGGGACGTCATGAAGGCGACCAGCAGTTTTAAGGATCAAACGAACGGCTTATATATCGTACCGACGCCAATCGGGAACTTAGAGGATATGACGTATCGAGCCGTCCGCATCTTACAAGAGGCCGATATCATCGCGGCAGAAGACACACGCCAGACGATGAAATTGTGCAATCACTTTGAAATCGACACGAAACTCGTCAGTTATCACGAACACAATAAGCAAGTTAGCGGTGAACGGCTGCTCGAAGACTTATTGTCGGGGAAACAGGTCGCCCTCGTCTCCGACGCTGGAATGCCCGGGATTTCCGATCCGGGGAGCGACTTAATCCGACTCGCGATTGCAGCAGACATTCCGGTCGTCGTCTTACCGGGTGCGAATGCGGCATTGACGGCCCTCGTCGCGTCAGGTCTACCGACGGAACGTTTTTTATATTACGGCTTTTTACCACGCAAGAAAAAAGAGCGGCGTGAAGCACTCGAGACGTTACGTTATGAGCAAGGAACATTGATATTTTATGAAGCACCCCATCGGCTAAAGGAAATGCTTGGAGGTGTCCTCGAAATACTCGGTGATCGCCAACTCACGCTCGCCCGTGAATTGACGAAACGTTATGAAGAATACATTCGTGGATCGGTGACGGAAGCGTTAGACTGGGCGTCAGAAGAGGTCCGGGGCGAATTTGTCGTCATCGTCGAAGGAACGACGGAAGAACGTCCGAGTGAAATCCAGCAAGAGGCAGATCCACTCGATCAAATCGAACGGTATATCGCAGACGGTGAAAAACCGAATGCGGCGTTAAAGCGTGTTGCGAAGGAACGGGGACTTGACCGACAAGCCTTATACCTGTCTTATCACGAATCGAAATGAAAAAAGGAAGCGTACCGAATCGGCGCGCTTCCTTCTTGGTTTTATTCGTTTCCTGCGTAATGACGATCGAGGAAATCTTTTAACTCAACGAGGACACGTTGTGCGCCGTCTGGAGAGAGAATTAATTTTCCGTCTGCCAATTTGAAGTTATCTTCTGATACTTCACCAGTAACTTGGCAAGTCATGTTTGGTTTGTATTTTTTAAGAATGATTTGCTCGTTATCGACGTAGATTTCGAGTGCATCTTTCTCTGCGATTTGGAGTGTGCGGCGAAGTTCAATTGGAATGACTACCCGGCCGAGCTCGTCTACTTTACGTACAATACCTGTTGATTTCATTTTGTTGTTCCTCCTCTGGATGTCTAAGTCTCTGTATTTTTTTAAAAATCGTCAAAATTCGACATCACTTCTATAGAATGTAGAATACTAAACTTTCCAAAAGTAGTCAACCAATCCGAATAGCTTGAAATCAAAATGTCATTTATTTCTCAAAAAAGCCATAATTGAAACGATTTATTAATAGATTTTCCCTTTTTAAAGGAATTCAAACTATTGAGTGTGTTTTTTTGTAATTTGATGTCTGATGTCAAAAAATGTTTTGATTCGACAAAAAACGAGTTTCGACAGCGGCGATAGAACAGCGTATAATAATGGAATGAACAATAGAACGGAGGAATAACATGTCAAAAACATTTTATATCACGACACCGATTTATTATCCTAGCGCGAAGCTACATATCGGTCATGCGTACACGACGGTCGCAGGAGACGCGATGGCCCGTTATAAACGTCTTCAAGGATTCGATGTACGTTACTTAACAGGAACGGATGAACACGGACAAAAAATTCAGGAAAAAGCAGCTGAAGCAGGTATTTCTGAACAAGCATTCGTCGACGGTGTCGTCGAGCAGATTAAAGTCCTGTGGGATCGTCTCGACATCTCGTATGACGATTACATTCGAACGACAGAACCACGCCACAAGAAAGTCGTCGAACACGTTTTTGAGACATTACTCGAAAAAGGTGATATCTATCTTGGTGAATATGAAGGCTGGTATTCGATTCCGGACGAGACGTATTACACGGAATCGCAGTTAGTGGATGGAAAAAGCCCAGATAGCGGCCATCCCGTCGAACTTGTTCGTGAGGAATGTTATTTCTTCCGAATTAGTAAGTATGCCGATCGTTTAGTCGAATACTTTGAAGCGAACCCATCATTCATCTTACCGGAATCACGGAAGAATGAAATGATCAACAACTTCATTAAACCAGGTCTCCAAGATCTCGCCGTCTCACGGACGACATTTGACTGGGGCGTTAAAGTCCCGTCGAATCCGAAACACGTCGTCTACGTTTGGGTTGATGCCTTGACGAACTACATCTCGTCACTCGGTTACGGAACGGATGATCAAGGGAACTTCGACAAGTACTGGCCAGCAGACGTTCATCTCGTCGGAAAAGAAATCGTTCGTTTCCATACGATCGTTTGGCCGGCACTCTTGATGGCACTCGATCTCCCATTGCCGAAACAAGTTTTCGCGCACGGCTGGTTGTTGATGAAAGATGGGAAGATGTCGAAATCAAAAGGCAATGTTGTTGACCCGATTCCGATGATTGACCGTTATGGTCTTGATGCTCTTCGTTATTATCTCTTACGCGAAGTTCCTTTCGGCTCAGATGGGATGTTCACACCCGAAGCATTCGTTGAGCGGATGAACTTCGATCTCGCGAATGATCTCGGGAACTTACTCAACCGGACGATTGCGATGGTCACGAAATACTTTGATGGGGTCATCCCGACCTATGCGGGAAATGTCACGCCGTTCGATGCGACATTGTCGACGCTTGCGAAAGAAACAGTCGAGAAGGTCGAGGCTTCGATGGAGCATATGGAATTCTCGGTTGCCTTAGCGCACGTCTGGCAATTAATCAGTCGCGCGAATAAATATATCGACGAGACACAACCGTGGGTACTCGCGAAAGACGAAACGAAGACGGATGAACTCGGCTCGGTCATGGTCCACCTCGTCGGAACGCTGCGTCACGTCGCGATCATGTTGCAACCGTTCATGACACAATCTCCGACCGAGATGTTCCGTCAGCTTGGTCTTGCTGGTCAGCCGATGAACTGGGAAGCACTCGCACAGTTCGCGTCGATTGAAGAAGGAACAAAAGTCGGGATTGCTGAACCGATTTTCCCGCGCCGCGACATGAAAGAGGAAGTTGAAGCAATCGTCGAAATGATGCAACAGGCATCTGCTGCCCGAGTTGAGGAAGAAGAAGTCGAAGAAACAGATGAGGATGTTCGTCCGGAAACGACAATTGATGTCTTTGATCAAATTGAGCTGCGTGTCGGCGAAGTCGTCACAGCAGAAAAAATCAAAAAAGCAAAAAAACTGTTAAAGTTAACGGTCGACATGGGGAAAGAAACACGCCAGATCGTTTCAGGCATCGCTGAATGGTACGAGCCGGAAGACCTGGTCGGTCGGAAGGTCATCGTCGTCGCGAACTTGAAGCCGGTCACTCTCCGTGGCGAATTATCGCAAGGTATGGTGCTTGCGGCTGAAAAATCAGGTAAACTTGAACTAGCGACCGTCCCGTCAACGATGGCGAACGGTGCCAGTGTAAAATAATTCGGATGCCTGTGGACTTCACGTCACAGGCATTTTTTTGAAAAAGGAGTTGAGGATATTGTTAATCGATACACACACACATTTAAATTCCGATCAGTTCGACGGAGACGTCGAAGAAACGATTGAACGCGCACGCGCGAACGGAGTCTCACCAATGATCGTCGTCGGATTCGATCATAAGACAATCGACCGGGCGATGGAACTTGTTGAACAGTATGATGATCTGTATGCCGTCATCGGTTGGCATCCCGTCGATTCAATCGATTTCGACGATGCAGCGTACGCGAAAGTCGAGCGCCTCATGGACCTTGAGAAAGTCGTCGCCCTCGGTGAGATTGGTCTTGATTATCACTGGGATACGTCACCAAAAGATGTCCAGGAAGCTGCGTTTCGTAAACAAATTCAACTCGCGAAGAAAAAGAATAAGCCAATCGTCATTCACAACCGGGAAGCAACGGAAGATACGTTACGTATTCTCGAAGAAGAAGACGCGAAAGAAGTCGGTGGGATTCTCCATAGCTACAGCATGAGTGCCGAGCTCTTACCCCGTTGCCTAGCGATGAACTTTTATATTTCGCTCGGTGGACCGGTAACGTTTAAAAATGCGAAGATGCCAAAACGTGTCGCTCAAGAAGTTCCGCTTGATCGGTTACTCGTCGAGACAGATTGTCCTTACCTGACACCGACACCATACCGCGGCAAACGGAATGAACCGGCGTACGTCCGGTTCGTGGCGGAAGAAATCGCGCAACTGCGTGGCATGATGTATGCCGATATCGAACAAGCGACAACAGAAAACGCGAAGCGGGTCTTCCGTTTACCATGATGCGTTCGTTCTCTTATATCGCGACAGGGTGTGCCTTATTGTTAATTGCGATTCTAATCTACTTGGCGATGAATCATCCGCGTGACGTCACTATCATGATTGACGGACAAGAACAACACGTCAAGACGATAGAAACATCAGTCTATGGTGTCTTACGTGAAAATGGAATCGAAGTGCGAGCGGAGGATAACATCGAACCTTCGCGCAGTGCGGATTTACCAAAGAATGGTTTGATTGTCATCCAACGTGCAAAAGAAATTACGATGATTGTCGGATACGGGCAAGCACAGACGGTTCGGACACATGCTCGTCTTGTATCGGATTTATTGAAGGAACGTGGCATCGTCCAAGCCGATACCGATGATGTATACCCTTCGATTCATGCCGTCTTGACGACCGGGATGACAGTCCGATTCCGTGAAGCATTTCCGGTTGACATCGTCATCGGAGGACGAGCCAGTCAAGTCTATACGTACCAAACGACCGTCCGTGAGCTCCTTGCGAAACAAGGAGTGACGTTACAAGCAACAGACCGTGTTGCGCCGAGCCTTGATACCGTTGTCTCGGAAGATACGCTCGTCACCGTCAATACGACGCGACGGGCGACCTTAACGGAAGAACAGTTGCTTCCGTTCGATGTCGAGCAAGTAGAAGATCCGACATTACCGAAAGGACAACAACTTGTAACGACGACGGGGCGTCCTGGAATCCGGACCCAAAAGTACGAATTGACGCTCGCTGACGGGCTCAGTAAAGAGAAGAAGTTACTGACCGATGAAGTAACGAGTGAACCGGTGAAACAAATCATTAAAGTCGGAACAAAACCGATTGAACGAGTAGAAACACCGGCACCTGTCTTCAATGAAGAGGAGGCAACGACGCCATTGACGGTCGCACCGGAAGTCACGGCAGACTTAGACTTCAAGAATGCGAAGACGCTGATGGTCGAGGCGACGGCCTATACGAATGACCCGGCATCGAACGGGAGTCAATTGTATGATGGGCGCGCATTGACAGCGACGGGGTACGATGTCACGGATACAATCACCTATCAAGGGTTACCGATCGTCGCCGTCGACCCGAAAGTAATTCCGCTCGGGACGAAAGTGTATGTCGAGGGGGTCGGACTGGCGGTCGCGCTCGATACGGGCGGTGCCATTAAAGGCAATAAAATTGATGTCCTCGTCAGTGACGAACAGACGGCGAAGACGTTCGGGCGGAAGACCGTCAAGCTTTGGGTCATTCCGAATGAGTCGGGCACGGAAGCGGGCAGTTGACGCTTCCTTGTTTTTTTCGTGGAAACAGGTACAATTACGGAAGTGTTTGAAGAAGGTGGAGAAGAATTGATGCAAAAACGCTTAAAAGAAGTCATCGTCGTCGAAGGACGTGACGATACGACACGACTACAGGAAGTATTCAATGTCGATACAATTGAAACGAACGGCTCTGCCGTCAATGAGCAAACGTTACAACGAATTGAAAAAGCACTCGAACGCCGAGGCGTCATCGTCTTCACGGATCCAGACTTTCCGGGTGACCGGATTCGCGCACGTATCAATGAACGTGTTCCGGGATGCAAACAAGCCTATCTGCCACGTGCGGACGCAAAAGATAAACGCGGTAAAATCGGTGTCGAGCATGCTTCACCGCAGGCAATCGAACGTGCACTCGCAGCCGTTTATGAAACAGAAGAAGTCCATGTCGCAGAAGTGACACGGGATATGATACTTGCAGCAGACTTAATCGGTGGTCCATCAGCATCGTCACGCAGACGTCGGCTCGGACAGTTGCTCGCAATCGGTGAACCGAATGCGAAACAACTCGTCAAACGCGTCGCTTCGATTCGGATCACAAAAGAGGAATGGGAAGCTGCACTGAGACAGTTAGAGGAGGAACAAGATTGAAAGACATCGCAACACTACACCGGACGAAGGAAATCCTCGCGCGACACGGATTTTCATTTAAGAAGTCCTTAGGACAAAACTTTTTAATCGATTTGAACGTACTCGCGAACATTGTCGGCGCTGCTTCGTTAACAAAGGAGAGCGGTGTTCTTGAGATCGGACCGGGAATCGGGTCGTTGACGGAACAGTCCGCGAAACAGGCGAAAAAAGTCGTCGCCCTTGAAATCGACCAACGGCTGTTACCGATTTTAGATGATTCGCTCTCACCTTATCCGAACGTCAAAATCATCCATGGAGATGCACTTGAACTGGATCTCGAAACGATTGTCAACGAGGAGTTCACACAAGAAGGAATTACGGATCTTGCGGTCGTCGCAAACTTACCGTACTATGTCACAACACCTATCATCATGCGGATATTAGAGGCGAAAGCACCATTCCGGACACTCATCATGATGATTCAAAAGGAAGTCGCGGAACGGATCGGTGCGAAACCAGGTACAAAAGCGTATGGTTCATTATCGATTGCGATTCAATACTATGCGGAAGCGGAAGTCTGTTTCACGGTGCCGAAGCAAGTCTTCATTCCCGCTCCGAACGTCGATTCGGCTGTCATCCGCTTGAACATCCGAAAAGAGCCGGCCGTCCAAACGAAAGATGAAAAATTATTCTTCGAAGTTGCGCGTGCGAGTTTTGCCCAGCGCCGGAAAACGATTTTAAATAATTTGTCGAGCCACTTCGGAAAAGCAGAAAAAGAAGCTGTCGAAGCCGCGTTGCATGAAGCAGGTATCGACCCAAGACGTCGTGGTGAAACGCTCAGCTTGCAGGAATTCGCACAGCTCGCGGACGCACTTTTGCCGATTAAAAAACGTTGACGGTAGCGGGAAGAAAAGATATAATATTTGCCCTTTCTAATATTTAATTAATATGCTATAATAAATATTAGTGAGGTGAAGCGTATGCCAAAGACGTTGAACGAAATCAGACATGTTTTCGAAACACATGTTGGTGAAAGACTGACGCTAAAAGCAAGCGGCGGTCGTAAAAAGGTCGTAACCCGAATCGGAACGCTCGTTGAGACGTATCCTTCGGTGTTTGTAGTCAAGCTAGACGCAGAGCGCCACAATGTCGAGCGAGTTTCTTATAGCTACGCTGACGTGTTAACCGACTCCGTACAAATCGAATTTGCGAATTCGTAAACTTACCTTCCGAAGCGGACAGAAATGTTCGCTTCTTTTTTTGTGGAAAGGTTGATACAATTCGTACAGGATACGTACTAGAGGAGGAACGGCACGATGACGATTATTGTAAAGGCACCAGCGAAAATCAATTTAGTGTTGGATGCGACGGCGAAGCGGACAGATGGTTACCATGATGTACATATGGTGATGACGACAGTGGACTTGGCAGACCGCTTAGAGTTGACGGAACTTCCGTCAGGCGAGATTCGAATGAATGCACAGCACGCCTATGTTCCGAACGATGAGCGGAACTTGGCTTACAAGGCGGCAGCCGTCTT
This sequence comes from Exiguobacterium sp. s127, assembly GCF_018618695.1. Classification (NCBI taxonomy): domain Bacteria; kingdom Bacillati; phylum Bacillota; class Bacilli; order Caryophanales; genus Exiguobacterium; species Exiguobacterium sp. s127. The sequence continues at coordinate 13,461 of NZ_JACSMO010000016.1, forward strand.
GAAGAAAAAATTTAACATCCAGGCTGGAGTAGAGATTTACCTTGAGAAACAAATTCCGGTCGCAGCGGGTCTCGCGGGTGGATCGAGTGACGCTGCCGCGACATTACGCGGTTTGAATGATTTATGGCAGCTCGGATTGACGCTCGAACAACTCGCAGAAATCGGCGCGGAAGTCGGTTCGGATGTCCCGTTTTGTGTCATGGGTGGGACGGCGATCGCGACAGGACGTGGTGAAAAGCTTGAAAAATTGATTGCTCCGCCTCCGTGCTGGGTCGTGCTTGCGAAACCAACGATTGGTGTGTCGACGGCAGACGTTTATGGCGCACTCGATTTGACGACGGCCAAACGACCGGATGTCGAAGCGATGATTACAGCTGTTAAAGAGCAAGATTTTACGGCGATTTGTCAATCACTCGGAAATGTTCTTGAGTCGGTCACGTTACCGATGCACCCGGAAGTCGAGCAAATCAAGGATTTCATGACGAGTTGCGGGGCGGAAGGTGTCTTGATGAGCGGGAGTGGTCCGACGGTCTTCGCGTTGACGGAACACGAAAACCGGGCCCAACGTCTCTATAATGGCTTAAGAGGTTTTTGTAACGAAGTCTACGTCGTTCGTCTTTTAGGCGAAAACCATTGATAATATCCGTATGAAAATGATATATTCACTAGTGAATATTCGGAATTACGGAGAGGTGGAACAATTTAGATGAAAATTCGGAGAAGTGGTCGGTTAGTCGATATGACACGTTATCTACTCGACCATCCGCATCATCTGATCTCATTGACAATTTTCGCAGAACGCTATAAATCTGCAAAATCGTCAATCAGTGAAGATTTAGATATCGTGAGTGAAATGTTAGAGCATGAAGGAACAGGACGACTCGTCACAGTCCCGGGGGCTGCGGGCGGTGTCATGTTCATTCCGACATGGAGTAGCGAAAAAGCATTACCGTTCATCGATGATTTATGTGAACGCGTCGCACGGCCAGATCGTCTGTTGCCGGGTGGGTATTTGTATCTGACAGATTTACTTGGCAATCCACGGATGGTCAAGCAGATGGGACAAGTTTTTGCATCTGTCTTCAGTCAGAAAAAAGTGGATGTCGTCATGACGATTGCGACAAAAGGAATCCCGCTTGCTTACGCCGTCGCTGAACAACTCGGTGTACCGTTCGTGATCGTTCGTTCGGACAGTCGTGTTACGGAAGGGTCGACCGTCAGCATCAACTACGTATCAGGCTCATCAAAAGCGATTCGGACGATGGCACTGGCGCGACGAAGTCTTCCGCGCGGAGCGAACGTCTTGTTGATTGATGACTTCATGAAAGCTGGGGGAACGATTCGTGGGATGATGAGTTTACTGAGCGAGTTCGAAGCGAAAGTAGCCGGTGTCGGGGTCTTGATTGAAGCAGAAGGTGCCGAGAAGAAGATGGTCAGTGAATACGTCAGCTTAATGAAACTTGCCGACGTCGATGTCGATCTCGGACAGATTCAAGTGAAGCGTGGGAACGTCGACCAGTATTTCACAAGTGATGGGAATACCTGAATTTGACACGTGATTTCTTTGAAACTATACTGTGATTATCAAACTTTTGGAAATTATGCCTAAAAAGATTGGAAAAAGCTAAACCTTTATTTGTTTTGAACCGTAAGTAGAAGTAGACAACGAAGAGTTGTGACATCGGTTACTAAAAGGGGTGCGGACAAAATGAACGTTACGGACGTTAAAATTCGTCGCGTCGTGGCAGAGGGGCGCATGAAAGCACTCGCCTCGATTACGCTCGATCACGAATTCGTAGTACACGATTTACGTGTGATTGAAGGGAACAGTGGTCTCTTCGTCGCGATGCCGAGCAAACGGACGCAAGAAGGCATCTTTCGTGATGTCGCTCATCCAATCAATGCATTAATGCGAAAAAAGGTCGAAGATTCAGTACTAGAAGCATATGTGTTGCGTGAAGAAAATGAAGAGGCGCTCGATTTAGAGCTGACATCAGTCGAATTGACAGATCGCCCTTAATAGAGGAGACCGGTTTCCCGTATTGCGGCGGACCGGTCTTTTTTTTGCTGTTAAAAAGGTTTGCTGCAATCTTCTTACAAAACAACAACGGGTTGTGCCTCTTCCGATGAAAGCAATGAAAAGAAAAGCCCGTCCATCACAAAGGTTGATTTTAAAACGACTTATGAGTCAGCCTCCTCACGTTGTCTACAGTCTGTTTTTAATGGATGTTTCATCAATTTGACTCGGTCCTGTGATTGAATAGTGGCCTCATTTTCGTTATAGTTGGTACGAGTGTACTATTTCTGAACGAAATCAACACTAATTTACGTGGAGGAGCGACAAGGATGAATCATTTCGCGGTAATTCTAGCAGCTGGTAAAGGAACACGCATGAAATCAAAACTCTACAAAGTACTCCACCCAGTAGCTGGGAAACCTATGGTACAACACGTCGTGGACCAACTCGCGACACTTGGCGTCAAGCGTCAAGTCGTAATCGTTGGGCATGGTGCGGAGTCTGTAAAAGAAGTGCTTGGCACATCGGTGGAATATGCGCTTCAAAGTGAGCAGCTTGGCACGGGTCATGCTGTTCAAATGGCAGAACCGGTACTTGGAAACGAAAAAGGATCGACGCTTGTCGTCTGTGGGGATACACCACTCTTAACGAGTGAGACGTTAGCCGCGTTACTCGACCACCATGCAGAAACGGGTGCAAAAGTGACCGTCTTGACGGCTCATGCGGATGATGCGACTGGATATGGTCGGATTATTCGTGGTGAAGAGGGCCATGTTTCAAAAATCGTTGAACATAAAGATGCGACAGAACAAGAACTCGCGATTAAAGAAATCAACACAGGAACGTACGTGTTTGATAATGAGTTGTTGTTCGCTGCGTTAAAACAAGTCAAGAACGATAATGTCCAAGGAGAGTATTACTTGCCGGATGTCATCGAAATCGCGAAAGCCGATGGCGAAACGATTGCTGCCTATGCGGCGCCGACGTTTGAAGAGACAATCGGTGTCAATGACCGTGTCGCACTCGCGCAAGCTGAGACGTCGATGCGTAAGCGGACGAACGAGCATTGGATGCGTCAAGGTGTCACATTCATCGACCCGGCATCGACCTATATCGGACCAGATGTTACGATTGGTTCGGATACCACGCTCTACCCAGGGACACAATTGCTTGGGAAGACGATCATCGGGTCTGAATGTATCATCGGACCGAATAGTGACATCCGTAACAGTGAAGTGGCAGATGCTGCCGTCGTCCGTCAGTCGGTCGTAACCGATAGCCGGATCGGGCAAGCGGCACAAGTCGGTCCATTCGCGCACTTGCGTCAGCAAGCGGTGCTCGGAGCGAACACGCGTGTCGGTAACTTCGTTGAAGTCAAGAAATCGACGTTCGGTGAAGGAAGTAAATCGGCACACTTGAGTTACGTCGGAGACGCAACGATTGGTAAAAACGTCAATTTAGGATGTGGATCAATCACCGTCAACTATGATGGAACAAACAAGTTCGAAACGGTCATCGAGGATGATGCGTTCATCGGTTGTAACGTCAACTTGATTGCCCCCGTCACAGTCGGTAAAAATGCACTCGTCGCAGCAGGTTCGACAGTGACAGATGATGTTCCGGAAAACGGTCTTGCGATCGCCCGTGAGCGTCAAACGACAAAACCTGATTATCGTTAATTCAGCTATACCTTATTCATTACTTGTCGCTCTACTCGTCTAAACCAAACAAATGGAGGCCACCTAAACATGTCTACTGTCTTAGAACATGAAATTCGTATTTTCGCACTCAACTCGAACAAACCACTGGCAGAGGAAATCGCTAAGGTCATCGGAATTCCCGTTAGCGAAAGTTCAGTCAAACACTTCAGTGATGGCGAAATCTCGATGAACATCGAAGAAAGCGTTCGCGGAGATGATATCTACATCATCCAATCGACAAGTCAGCCGGTCAACGAGAACTTGATGGAGCTCCTCATCATGATTGACGCATTAAAACGTGCTTCTGCACGGACGATCAACGTCGTCATGCCGTATTATGGTTATGCACGTCAAGACCGTAAAGCACGTTCGCGTGAGCCGATCACAGCAAAACTTGTTGCGAACTTACTTGAAGTCGCAGGAGCGACACGTGTCGTCACGATGGATCTCCATGCCGCTCAAATCCAAGGTTTCTTCGATATTCCAGTAGATCAGTTAATGGGTGTTCCACTTCTTGCTACTTACTTCGAGAAGAAAAACATCGACCCAAATGAACTCGTCATCGTTTCTCCAGACCATGGCGGTGTTACACGGGCACGTAAATTAGCAGAACAATTAAAAGCACCGATCGCAATCATCGATAAGCGTCGTCCGAAACCGAACGTCGCGGAAGTCATGAACATCGTCGGTCAAGTCGATGGCAAAATCGCCATCATCATCGATGACATCATCGATACGGCAGGAACGATTACACTTGCTGCGAACGCTTTAATCGAAAATGGGGCGAAACAAGTTTATGCTTGTTGTACGCACCCTGTTCTTTCTGGTCCAGCGATGGAACGGATTGAGAACTCAGCGATTGAAGAGCTCGTCGTCTTGAACACGATCGACTTGACGCAACGTGAATGCGCAAGCAAAATCAAACAAATTTCTGTCGCGCGGTTACTTGCAGAAGCAATCATCCGTGTCCATGAACAAAAATCAATCAGCCCGCTCTTTAGCTGATCAACAAACAGATACGAACGATGAGGTCCGGTTTTTTGAAATCGGACCCTTGTTCGTGCTTTTTTTTCATCAAAGGAAATGAACAAAAGGAGGTAGCGATATGAAATGTATCGTCGGTCTAGGGAACCCTGGAGCTAAATATACGAACACACGTCACAACATCGGTTTCCTCGCGATTGATGCGTTGGCGGAGGAACACGGAATAAAATTATCCGAGTCGAAGTTTAAAGCAGTCTTCGGAACGGGAATGATAAATGGGGAACGTGTTGTGCTCGTCAAACCATTGACTTACATGAATCTATCCGGGGAAGCAGTTCGTCCGCTCCTGGATTTTTATAAAATCGCGGTCGAAGACGTCCTCGTCATCTATGATGATCTCGATTTGCCGCTTGAAAAGATGCGTCTTCGCTCAAAAGGAAGCGCCGGTGGGCATAATGGTGTCAAGTCGCTTATTCAGCATTTAGGCACACAAGAAATTAAACGCTTAAAACTCGGTGTCGGTCGTCCGCCTGCTCCGATTCAAGTCATCGATTGGGTCTTGATGCCGTTCTCAAAAGCAGAACAACCTGTCTTGCGGGAAGTATTGGCGGACGCTGTGAAAATCGCGACAGACTTTACCGATACACCATTTTTGGCTTTGATGAATCGCTATAACTGAACGAAACGCTTTGGAATTCCAAAGCGTTTTTGCTGTCGTCTTAGGAGGGGAAACTATGAAACAACTACAAAATCTGTTGCTCGGAATACCAGAAATAAAAACGGTCCGTGAGCGTTTTCGACAAGGGGTCGATGCCCAACTCATCACAGGCTTGATGAATAGCGGGAAAGCGTTGTTCGTCGCAGGCATTTATCAAGAAACAAAAAAACGGTTCGTCATCGTCACCCACAATATGTTTCAAGCGCAAAAACTGTATGATGATTTGATTGAACTGGTGCCTGAACAGGAAGTGATGCTCTACCCGGTCGACGAGACATTAGCTGCTGAATTATCGTACGGGGCGAGCCCGGAATTACGGGCGACACGGATTGAAACGCGGCACCGGCTCCTGACGACCGATGATGGTATTTTAATCATCCCACTCGTCGGTCTCAGACGGTATGCTCCACCTGCAAGTGATTTCTTAGCACATACGAAACGGATTAAGCCGGGCGATATCTTGGCAATTCCGGACTTCATTCAAGAATTAGTCGACGCCGGATATGAGCGAACGGCGACCGTGACAACACCGGGAGAATTTTCAGTTCGCGGGAGTATCATCGATATTTATCCGTTGACGGTCGACCGTCCCTATCGATTGGATTTATTTGATGAAGAAGTCGACTCGATTTATACATTCGATGCAGAAACGCAACGATCACTCGGTGTGGTCGCAGAAGCGTTGCTTCCACCGGCAGCTGAACACTTTGCGACGACGGAAAATCTCCGTGCCGCGGGTGAACGGTTGCGTGCACTCTATGAAGCGACGAAAGAACGTGTCCAAAGCACGGAAGTCCTTGCAGCACTTGAAGAAGGGATCGCCTATGACGTCGAATTGCTCGAAAGTGGGGAGCGACCGAAACAACTCGCGAAATACGCGCCGTTACTGTATCAGAAGACATTACTGGCTGATATCACAGATGCCGTCTTGATCGTCGATGAAATCGCACGGATCGAAGAAGCGGCGGAAGTTCAGGATGCGGAAGAAGCGGAATGGATGGCTTCGTTGATTGAACGGGGGCAAAGCGTTAGTGATTACATTCTCTCGGTTCCGATGCTCAAAGTCTTTGAACAACGTCAGCTACTCTACTTGTCGCTCCTTCCGACACGCAGAAGCGGCGTCCCTGAAAGTGCAGCGATTCACTTCAACATCAAACCGATCGCTCCGTTTCATGGCCAAATGGAACGTCTGAAACAGGAAATCGATCGGTATGCCCGGGCAGACATGTGGATGGTCTTTCTTGCGAGTAACAAAGAGCGGGCGGAGCGGATGCGGCAGACACTTTCCGACTACGGTGTCGAAGCGTCCTTGCATACGGCAGAAGAAGATATGCGTCGGGGACATCCGTCGATTTTAATCGGTGGCATTCATGGTGGTTTCGAAATGACGAATGCACGACTCGTCGTCGTGACGGAAGAAGAAGTCTTTAAGCAACCGACCCGTCGCCGGAAACAGACGACGAAATTGACGAACGCGGAACGGATCAAAAGTTACCAAGAGTTGAAGACGGGTGATTATATCGTCCATATCCACCATGGAATTGGTCGTTACCACGGCATCAAAACGATTGATGTCGCAGGGAACCATAAAGATTACTTGCACCTTGTCTATGCCGGTGACGACTCCTTGTATGTTCCGGTTGACCAAATCGACTTGATTCAAAAATACGTCGGAGCAGAAGGAAAAGAACCGAAAATCTATAAACTCGGCGGAACGGACTGGAAGAAAGTCAAAGCGAAAGTCCAAAAATCAGTTGAGGACATCGCAGATGAACTAATCAAATTGTATGCGACACGAGAAGCGGCAGTTGGATTTGCTTTCCCGGAAGATGATGACAGCATGCAGGCATTCGAAGCCTCGTTCCCGTACGAGGAAACGGTCGATCAAGTCCGGTCGATTGAAGAGATTAAGAAAGATATGGAACGGCCGCGTCCGATGGATCGTCTGTTATGTGGAGACGTCGGATACGGGAAAACGGAAGTCGCGATTCGGGCGGCATTTAAAGCAGTTATGGCAGGGAAACAAGTCGCTCTCCTTGTACCGACGACTGTTCTTGCCCAACAACACTATGAAACGATGCTCGAGCGATTCAGCGAATGGCCAATCAATGTTTCAGTCATGAGTCGGTTCCGATCGGCGTCAGAACTGAAAGCAACAAAAAAAGGCTTGAAAGAAGGAACGATCGACGTCGTTGTCGGAACACACCGTGTCTTATCAAAAGATGTTCAGTTCGCTGACATTGGTCTGTTGATCATCGATGAAGAGCAACGCTTCGGTGTTAAACATAAAGAACGATTGAAACAACTCAAAACGAATGTCGATGTTTTGACGTTGACGGCGACACCGATTCCACGGACCTTACACATGTCGATGATCGGGATTCGTGATTTGTCGGTCCTCGAGACACCGCCTGAAAACCGCTATCCTGTCCAAACGTACGTGATGGAGTACGACGGAATCATCATGCGTGAAGCACTTGAACGTGAACTTGGTCGAGGGGGGCAAGCCTTTTTCCTCTACAATCGCGTTGAAGGGATTGAACGGAAGGCGGAGGAAATCCGGGCGCTCGTTCCGGAAGCACGTGTCGTCACGGCACATGGTCGGATGACAGAGACGGAACTTGAAAGTCAATTGATTGCCTTCTTCGAGGGGGATGCCGATGTTCTTGTCAGTACGACAATCATTGAAACGGGGATCGATATTCCGAACGTCAATACATTGATCGTCAACGATGCCGATCAAATGGGTCTATCACAGCTCTACCAACTGCGTGGTCGTGTCGGACGTTCAAGTCGTGTCGCGTATTCCTACTTTACGTACCGTCCGCAAAAACGGTTGACCGAAGTCGCCGAGAGTCGTCTTCAGGCGATCAAGGAATTTACGGAGCTTGGAAGTGGCTTCAAGATTGCCATGCGTGACTTGTCGATTCGCGGTGCCGGGAATCTGCTCGGATCCCAACAATCCGGTTTTATCGATTCAGTCGGGTTCGATTTGTATTCACAAATGTTATCGGAAGCCGTCGAAGAACGGAAGGAACGAATGAAAGGGAAACAACGTGTCCAAAAATTCGTACCAGACTTTACGTTCAGTCTCGATGCGTATATTCCGAGTCATTATATGTCGGATTCTGAACTGAAAATTGAGTTCTATAAACGCTTGAAGTATGTTGATACGACAGAAAGTCTTGATGCACTCGAAGGAGAGATGCTGGAGCGCTTCGGCGAATTCCCGAATGAAGTCGCACGATTGATTCAGTTGACGCGGATGCGGATTTTTGCTGAACGGGCTCGGATTGAGCGGGTCAAACAAACGGACCCGAAAATCGAGATCGTCTTATCCGAACAAACGACTCAGACGCTCGATGTTGCGGATTTCGTCAAGTGGACGGTACCGATTGGTCGCGGACTCGGCATGGGACAACAAGAAGGAAAACTTGTTTTGACGTTGAACCGTGGCAAACAAACCGTTCAACAAACAACGGAACAAGCAGAGCGGTTGCTCGCTGAACTTGACCGCCGGATCTCGATGCGATGAGTCAACGGCGAACGATTGCGCAAGGGGCAGCGCTCCTGGCGATCTCGAGTTACATCTCAAAGCTGCTGAGCTTTTTTTACCGGATTCCGTATCAAAACATGGCAGGGGATTTTGGATTGTACGTCTATCAGACGGTCTATCCATTATTCGCGATTGCGGCAGCACTGGGGATTTATGCGCTACCCGTCATCGTCGCAAAGTTGACGTTGCATCACCCGGAAGAAAAACGAGAGGTTCTCTGGTCGATTTTCTTTGTCCTTGCGAGTCTTTCGTTAGTGTTCGGTCTGCTCGGCTGGATCATCGCACCAGAACTTGCTTTACTGTTCGGAGATCCGAAGCTCGTCCTTCCGTTACGTGCTGTGACGTTGACGTTTTATTTATTGCCGGTCATTGCCGTGTTACGAGGAATGTTTCAAGCAGACCTTGAGATGCGACCGACCGCCTTTTCACAAATTACGGAAAACGCCGTGCGTGTCTGTTTATTGTTACTCGTGACGTATTATGGTGTCTCGATCGGAGCGAATCCTTATCAAATCGGTGCTGCGGCACACGTGACGGCGCTCGGTGGCAGCGTCGCTTCATTGTTGTTGCTCCTTCGCTTCGCGAAAGGGCGGATTGGTCGCCCGGTCGTCTCGAAGCGTCATTTAAAACGTGTCGGGAAAGTCTTATTGACGAGTGGGATGGCGGTCAGTATCGCGTCGCTTGCTTTACTGTTGATGCAGTTGATTGATGGATTGACGTTCGTCAACTTGCTCGGGGATACGATGGAGACGAAAATCGAGAAGGGGATTTTTGATCGTGGTTATCCATTGTTGCAGTTCGCAATTTTATTTGCGACGTCAATCAGTCTGGCCAGTGTTCCGACGTTGCTGACGGAGTATCGTAAACAAAATGACGCGGCGACACGGTTGCACCTTGAAACACTCCTTCGTTCTGGTCTATTGGTCGCGGCAGCTGCGACGGTCGGATTGTTTAGTGTCATGCGTCCACTCAACATCGCGCTCTATCAAGATGATAAAGGGACGATTGCGCTCAGTTGGCTTGCTGCGACGGCCTTTACGGCATCGCTCTCGATGATTATCATCTCTTGTCTCCAGTCCGTCGATGCTGAAAAATATGCCTTTGCAGGCGTCGTGCTCGGACTGGTCGTCAAGCTGTTATTAAACATCTACTTGTTGCCCCGTTATGGTATGATCGGGGCGGGAATGGCGACATTCGGCGGATTCGCAATGATGGCATCAGCACAACTCATCTTATTGAATCGGAAATTCGGACGTGTAACAGCAGGACGAATTTTCTACGTCCGATTGCTCCAAGCAATCATCCCGATGGCGTTGTTTTTGTACGTGGTCGAACGTCTGTTTCAATGGGCAGGTTTCGAGACGCGGATTGGAGCGATGTTTGAAGTGGGTCTACTCGTCATCGGTGGTGCATTGATCTTTTGTATATTTGCACTGCGCAGGCGGGTCCTGACAGAGCGGGAGTGGTCTTTATTGCCGTTCGGAGACAAACTTTATCGAATTCATCATCGGAGGAAAATCATATGACACACCGTATTACAGTCGTCGGCTTAGGTGTTGGCGAACTAGAGCAATTGCCGTTTGGCGTTTATAAGTTATTGAAAGAAACAACACAACCTGTTTATTTACGGACAGCAGATCATCCCGTCGTTTCAGAACTGGCGACAGAGGGAATGAAATTTACATCGTTTGATTCGATTTATGAGCGGCACGACCGTTTTGAAGCGGTCTATACGGACATCGTCGAAACACTGCTTGATCAGGCGACACAAACGCCAATCATCTATGCGGTACCGGGACACCCGCTTGTAGCAGAAAGTACCGTTCAACAACTACTTGCGCGTGCGACTGACATCGACATCGTCGGTGGACAAAGTTTTCTTGATCCGATGTTCGCAGCGGTCGGGGTAGATCCGATTGAAGGATTTCAATTGCTTGACGCAACGGCCTTCCGTGTTGATGAAGCGCAAATTCGTCAACACGTACTGATCGGACAAGTGTACGATGCGTTTGTCGCAGGTGACTTGAAAGTCATGTTGATGGAACGTTATCCGGATGAACACCCGGTGACGCTCGTCACAGCAGCGGGGACGAGCAAGCAACACGTCATGACAGTTCCGCTCTATGAACTGGATCGTGTGACGATGCTCAGTAATTTGACGACGGTCTATGTGCCGCCGGTGACGGAGGAAAAGGCGCTGAATCGGGATTTCGCGACGCTCAAGGACATCATCGCCCGTTTACGTGGTGAAGGAGGGTGTCCATGGGATCAAGAACAGACGCATGAATCGCTCAAAAAACATTTAATCGAAGAATCTTACGAATTACTGGAAGCAATCGACCTTCAGGACGATAACTTAATGATAGAGGAATTAGGGGATGTCTTACTTCAAGTCATGCTCCACGCACAAATCGGTCTCGATGAAGGGTACTTTGATATCCGGGACGTCATCGGCAGTGTCAGCGATAAGATGATTCGTCGTCATCCACACGTCTTTGCAGAGACGACGGTTGATTCGGCGGCAGACGTCGTTGCGAACTGGCAAACGATCAAGTCGCAGGAGAAACCGGAGCGGAAATATCTGCTCGACGGTGTCACAAAAGGGGCACCTGCCTTGATGCGTGCTGAACAGATTCAGAAAAAAGTCGCAAAAGTCGGCTTTGAGTGGGACACAGTCAGTGGTGCGCTTGAAAAGGTACAAGAAGAAATACGTGAACTACAAGAAGCAGCGCCAAAAGAACAACTTGCTGAATTCGGAGATCTCTTATTTTCGTTAGCACTTGTCGGAAAATATATGGGATTATCGGGAGAAGAAGCGTTGCAGCTGACGAACGATAAGTTCATTCGCCGTTTTACGCGGGTGGAACAACTCGCAAAGCGACCAATTGAAGAGTTGTCGCTCGACGAACAAGATCAGTTATGGAATCAAGCGAAGCAGGAGGAACAGTCATGAGACTCGATAAATTTTTAAAGGTATCCCGTTTGATTAAACGACGGACACTCGCAAAAGAAGTAGCCGATCAAGGCCGTATCACGATCAATGGTTTAGTCGCCAAAGCAAGCAGTAACGTCGCAGTCGGCGATGAGATGACGATTCGATTCGGAAACAAAATCGTCACCGTTCAAATCGACGGCATTAAAGAGCATGCGAAAAAAGAAGAAGCGACGGACATGTATAAGATTATTCGTGAAGAAAAAGTGAATTCTGAAGAATCAATGTAATTTACCTGAAAAAGGAAGTATACTAAAGAGTGTCAGAGATGACCACTCGGATAAGGAGGGATGATATGCCGGCACCGTTAGAATCAGGTCGTCAAACACCACCAAAGATTAAACCGCTCAATGATCGTAAAAAGCAATTAAGCCAAAATGCGATTGAGAACCGATCGCGCTTAAAAAAACGTTTCTTGATTTGTATGTCAATCTTTCTCATCGTCCTTTCTCTCATGGGGTGGTCATACATCGAAAAGAAACAATTGATTGCTGAACAAAATCAATCGTTCCAGGTCGCTCAACAAGAGCAAACAAAAGCGAAAAAAGAGTCGGCACGCCTGAAAGAGGAAATCGAACGGCTGAACGATAAAGAATATGTTGCGAACTTAGCGAGAAGTGAGTTGTTGTACTCGAAAAAAGGCGAAACAATTTTCTATTTCTCACCTGAAGATTAACCGATGGTTGCCGATTGATTGAAAAAATATGTAATCACTCGTATAATAAGAAATGAATCAACTAAAAAGGAGCAATACAATTTATGTCGATTGAAGTAGGCAGCAAAGTGCAAGGGAAAGTTACAGGCATCACTAATTTCGGAGCGTTCGTAGAATTACCGACTGGGAAAACCGGTCTCGTTCACATCAGCGAAGTGGCAGATTCTTACGTTAAAGATATCAATGATGTCTTGACGGTTGGACAGGAAATCACAGTTAAAGTCTTGAGTGTAGAAAACGATGGTAAAATCGGTCTTTCAATCAAGAAGGCTGTTGACCGCCCTGAAGGCGAACGTCCTCGTCCTGCACGTCAATTCGACCGTGGCCCACGCCCGGCCGGTCAAGATCGCGGACCACGTCCGTTTGATAACAAAGGACCGCGCAGTGGCGGCGGTGGTGGAAATCGTGGAGGATTCAACAAAGGTGGTCGCGGAGCACCTGCTCCACGTAAAGAGCAAACGTTCGATACGTTGATGACGAGTTTCCTCAAAGACAGTGAAGATCGTCTTGCGACACTCAAACGCCAAACGGATTCAAAACGTGGCGGACGCGGTGCTAAACGTCAATAACTTGCTGACCTGTTCTTTATAAGAATAGAGATGGAATGACGCTGTTCATTCCATCTTTTATTTTTTTGAAATTATTTTTATAAAAAGCGTTGACTTTCATTTGACTCCACCGTATTATAGAAAATGTGCTTAAGACGCACGAGTTAAAAATATGGCGGTGTAGCTCAGCTGGCTAGAGCGTACGGTTCATACCCGTGAGGTCGTGGGTTCGACTCCCTCCGCCGCTACCATATTTTTTTGGCCCGTTGGTCAAGCGGTTAAGACACCGCCCTTTCACGGCGGTAACACGGGTTCGATTCCCGTACGGGTCATTCTTTAAAAGCTATCTCTATTATATAGAGGTGGCTTTTTTTAGTATAGTAGATTCGAAAAGGGGATGCGTACATCATGGAAACGATTGCTCCTGTTCCGAATGAACCGCTCATCGTCGGCGTATCCGGAGGCTGCGACTCGATGGTGCTCGCGCATCTGTTGCACGAGGCGAAGTTTGATCTTTTAATTGCCCATGTCCACCATGGTCTTCGTGCAGCATCGGATGAAGAAGCCGCGTTTGTCGAAAACTGGGCCTTTGAACGTAATATCCCGTTCCGGACGATCCGTTTAGAATGGGGTGGACAACGGGTGAGTCAAGCCCGTTGTCGCGAGAAACGGTATCAGTTTTTTGAAAACTTAATGGAAGAGACGAACCGGAGTCACTTAGTTTTAGCACATCATCGTGACGATCAACTCGAGACGTTATTGATTCAGTTGTTGCGGGGTGAAGCGACGATCGACGGGATTCCGATTCATCGCCCGTTCGGTCCCGGTCAGTTGCATCGTCCGCTGGTGAACTGGACGAAACAGGAACTGACGGCTTATGCGACGCGTCAACAAATCGAGTGGCGTGAGGATGCGACAAATGCGGAAACGAAGTACTTAAGAAATCAAATCCGGCACGATATTTTACCAAGGCTCGCTCAAGTGCGCCCGGGGTTCGAAGAAGCGGCGGTCCGTGCCGCACGGCTTCGTCAAACGATACAGGACGAGCACTTAGCGTACGTCGAAGCATTAGTAGCGCGACATACGACGGAGGATGGGATAGTAATCGATGAGATCAACCAGCTGCCGACAGATTTGAGACGACTCGCTTTACAAGTGCTCTTACCGGATGTCCGGTTGACATCAGAGGATTTCGATCGCTTTTTAGCATGGCTCCGAGTAGATATGCCCTCGAGCGAAGTGTATTATGGAAACTGGAGGATTCGCCGCGCGTACGGATACTTGACCTGTATCGAGAAAGATACGACAGATTCTGCACTTGAATCGTTTCAAGTAGGGGCTGATTTGGGAACATACCGTTATGGTGAACGAGATGTGACGTTTTCATACGGGGATGCAGGGATTCCGTTAGCGGAAGTTACTTTCCCGCTGACGGTACGAAGTCAGTTGCCAGGGGACCGGATACAGCTAGAAATCGGAACGAAAAAAGTAAGCCGGATTCTAATTGATGCGAAAGTACCACGTTATCTTCGGGCAGAAGTTCCGGTCGTCGTCGACGCCACGGGTCAAGTTTTAGCGGTCGTCGGACATCGAATTGCAAAATTCGGGTCATTTGAACTCCTCGCACGGTCTTATTTAATGATAGAATGGTAATGTAGTGTTTAAAATGGAGGAGGAATACCTAGCATGACCTTAATGAATGATATGGAGAAAGTACTGATTTCGGAAGAAGAGATCCAACATAAAGTCGGTGAACTCGCGGGTGAATTGACAGCAGATTATGGTGATCGTTTTCCACTGCTCGTCTGTGTCTTAAAAGGCGCAATGCCGTTCATGTCTGATCTCGTCAAAAAGATGGACATGCACCTTGAGATGGATTTCATGGATGTTTCGACATACCACGGTGGAACGACATCGACAGGCGAAGTTAAAATCGAAAAGGATTTGAACACATCTGTAGAAGGACGTGACATCCTGATTGTCGAAGATATCATTGACAGTGGATTGACGCTTGGATACTTGGTTGATCTCTTCAAGTACCGTAAAGCAAAATCTGTCAAAATCGTGACATTGCTCGATAAGCCGTCAGGTCGCAAAAATGATCTTCACGCGGATTATAGTGGATTTGTGATTCCACACGAGTTTGTCGTCGGTTACGGTCTCGACTATGAAGAGAAATATCGTAACCTTCCATATGTTGGTGTGTTGAAGCCGGCAGTCTACGGTGGCTAATTATTTTTAATCTTGACTGTCACATGATAAGATGAAACCAATTACAAAGCGCGCTTTGCCGCGTCAGGATTCGTATCAGTTGATGAAGGTATGTCAGTTGGTGCGGAGAGGAGGCATAAGATGAACCGAGCAGTGAAGAATACCCTCGTGTTTGGGGTCATTTTTCTAGCTTTGATCTTGTTTCTGCAATACTTGCAGAGTCCAGTGAACAAAAGCAAAGAAATCAATTACACACAGTTTGTCGAGTCGGTTGAAAAAGGTGAAATTAAGACGGCTACCTTCCAGTACGAAGGACAGACGTATAATGTGACTGGTGATTTACGTGAAAAGGATTCGACGTATGAAACGGTTGTTCCAGCTGTTGATACGGAGTTAACGGATCTTTATACACAATTGCGCAGTCAAGGTGTCAATATGGACTTTAAAGCAGCAGAGACGAATGGCGGTTGGATCGCGTTACTGACGACGATCGTCCCGTTCATCATCATATTCATTCTCTTCTTCTTCTTAATTAATCAAGCACAAGGTGGCGGCGGCGGTGGTCGTGTGATGAACTTCGGTAAATCAAAAGCGCGCCTCTATGATACGGAGAAAAAGAAAATTACGTTTGAAGATGTCGCTGGTGCAGACGAAGAGAAGCAAGAACTCGTCGAAGTTGTCGAATTCTTGAAAGACCCACGTAAATTTGCACGTCTCGGTGCACGTATCCCTAAAGGGGTCCTTCTTGTCGGTCCTCCAGGTACAGGTAAAACGTTACTTGCACGTGCAGCAGCAGGTGAGGCTGGCGTTCCATTCTTCTCGATTTCAGGTTCTGACTTCGTTGAGATGTTCGTTGGTGTCGGGGCGTCACGTGTACGTGATCTCTTCGAAAATGCAAAGAAAAATGCACCGTGTATCATCTTCATCGATGAAATCGATGCAGTCGGTCGTCAACGTGGCGCAGGTCTCGGTGGCGGACATGATGAGCGTGAACAAACATTGAACCAACTTCTCGTTGAGATGGACGGATTCAGTGAAAATGAAGGCATCATCATGATCGCAGCAACGAACCGCGCTGATATCTTGGACCCAGCCTTGCTTCGTCCAGGTCGTTTTGACCGTCAAATTACGGTTGAGCGTCCAGATGTCGTCGGTCGTGAAGCAGTTCTTAAGGTACATGCACGAAATAAACCACTCGACTCAACAGTCGATTTAAAAGCAATCGCACAGCGGACACCAGGATTCTCTGGTGCTGATCTTGAAAACCTGTTGAACGAAGCAGCACTCGTTGCAGCGCGTACCGACCGGGATAAGATTTCCATTGTCGATCTAGAAGAAGCGATTGACCGCGTTATCGCTGGACCAGCGAAGAAGAGCCGGATCATTTCGCCGAAAGAGAAAAAAATCGTTGCGTGGCATGAAGCAGGTCATACGATCATCGGTGTCACACTTGATGATGCGGATGAAGTGCATAAAGTAACAATCGTTCCTCGTGGGAATGCCGGCGGTTACGTCGTCATGCTTCCGAAAGAAGATCGTTACTTCATGACAAAACCAGAACTTGAAGATAAAATTACCGGATTGCTTGGTGGTCGTGTCGCGGAAGATATCGTCTTTGGTGAAGTATCGACTGGAGCAAGCAACGACTTCCAACGTGCGACAGGACTCGCCCGGAAGATGGTGATGGAGTTCGGGATGAGTGAAAAACTCGGACCGCTTCAGTTCGGTTCAGGTCAAGGCGGAAATGTCTTCTTAGGACGTGACTTCCAAAATGAACAAAACTATTCGGACGCGATTGCGCATGAGATTGATACAGAAATCCAAGCGATCATCAACCGCTGTTACCAAAAAGCGAAAACGATCTTAACGGAAAAACGTGATCAGCTTGATTTGATTGCGACAACGTTACTTGAAGTTGAAACGCTGGATCAAAAACAAATTCACCACCTCATTGAGACAGGTGAATACAAAAAGAACGAGCCAGAAGTGGTAGCTGAACAAACAGAAGACGAGAAAAACCCGGAATCGACGACTCCTGTCATCGATGAACCGACAGAATCTCCGACACAACGTGGTTCAGTCATCGACGAAGGTCAAAATGTGGATGTAGAAAAGCCTGATCAACCACGCCGTGATGATCAAATTTAATCGCTGACACAACGAGACAGGACCAGTACCCGCTATGCGGGTGCTGGTCCTGTTTTTATATGCCGTGATGCTTGCGCACTTCGGTAGGTGAAGCTTAGCCGACGTGGTATAATCACAACGTATATTGCAGGTATCGTATAGAAAAGTGGGGAATCAGTCAAATGATCTTAGTAATTGATGTTGGAAATACGAATATCGTACTGGGTGTCTATGCTGGCGAGACATTGGTCGAGCACTGGCGGATCGCAACCGATCGGACACGGACGACCGATGAGTACGGGATGCTCGTCAAAGCCTTGTTCCGGGATGCAGAGTTAAACGTGGAAGAAATCGAGGGAATCGTGTTATCATCTGTCGTACCCCCCGTCGTGTTTCCACTGGAGAACATGTGCGTCCGTTATTTCAATCGACGCCCGTTCGTGATTGGACCAGGTATTAAAACCGGACTCGACTTAAAAGTCGATAACCCAAGGGAAGTCGGGGCGGATCGAATCGTCAATGCGGTCGCCGCGACGGTCAAATATGATGGTCCATTGATCATCGTCGACTTTGGGACAGCAACGACCTATTGTTATATCGATTCACAAAAACGCTATTACGGTGGAATCATTTCACCGGGTGTCATGGTGTCGACTGAGGCACTCTATAACAAAGCAGCAAAACTGCCGCGCATTGAGATTGCGAAACCACAATCCGCGATTGGGCGGAATACGATTCATGCGATGCAGTCAGGGACGTATTTTGGATATGTCGCGCAAGTGGACGGTCTTGTCCACCGGATGAAAGAAGAAATGGGTGAAGCAAAAGTCATCGCGACTGGTGGGCTTGCCCGATTAATCAGCGAGGAATCCGCAACGATTGAAATCGTCGATCCATTTTTGACGCTTGACGGGTTGCGTATTATCTACGAACGAAATAAGTGAGGGAATAAATAATGAAACGTGAAGAATTATTAGCACAACTAAAAGATGATTATTTAGTACGGGCGCTCGGTTTTAACGGCGAAGTCCGTGCATTTGCAATCCGTTCGACAAAGTCGGTGTATGAAGCACAGCTCCGGCACCAAACGACTCCGGTCGTCACGGCGGCGCTTGGCCGGACGCTGACAATCGGTGCGATGATGGGAACGATGCAAAAAGGCGACACACGTGTGACCCTGAAAGTTGAAGGGGACGGTCCGATCGGAAAAATCATCGTCGATGCCGATGCAAAAGGAACGGTCCGTGGATACGTCAGCCATCCACGTGTCGAAATGGATACGTACGTCAATGCAGACGGTCTGACGAAATTAAAAGTCGGCGATGCAGTCGGTCGCGGAAATATTTCCGTTATCAAAGACTTAGGTCTTCGTGACTTCGTCGGAGGGCAATCACCGATCCAAACCGGTGAAATCAGTGAAGACTTTACGTATTACTTCGCAGTCTCAGAACAAAGTCCATCTGTCGTCGGTGCAGGTGTGCTCGTTTATCCGGAAGATGAGTCGGTCATCGCAGCAGGTGGGTTAATCGTGCAATTGATGCCAGGCGCATCGGAAGAAACGATTGCCGCACTCGAAGCACGAGTGGCCGCATTAAAACCAATCTCGATTCTTGTCGGAGAAGAAAAAACACCGGAAGAAATGCTTGAACTCGTCCTCGGTGAATCATACGAAGTCCTCGATACAGTGCCGGTTACGTTTGGTTGCACATGTGATCGCGAAAAGCTCGCGACAGCCATCGTGGCGCTCGGACCTGACGAGATTCAATCGATGATTGATGAAGATGGTGGAGCAGAGGCAGTTTGTCATTTCTGTTCAGAACACTATCAGTATGGCGTCGAAGAATTACAATCACTTCGTGAAAAATCGCTCGAACGAGCATAAGAGGGTCTGAAAATGGGAAATGTAAACTCTAAGTACTTGTGGATGTTGATTTTCATCTTACTGTTGACGAACTTTTTAACGGGAGCATATGCCTTCATGGGAGAACTACCGAAAGTCGATTCTCCGAAGATCGTCCAAGAAAGTATCGGTGGACCGCTTGAAGACGTCGTCGCGACAGTCGGAGACGAAGACATCACACGAGCGGATGTCTATCAAGTAATGCGTAAAGAACACGAACAAGATACACTCGATCGTTTGATTCAAGAAGCGATAGAACGTCAATCCAAAAATGGAACGAAACCTACCGTGGAGCGCTTTGATTGACAGATTTCATCCAGTCCATTGATAATTGATTTATCGGATTACTTGGAATTAAAGGTTTTTCATTATGAGGAGGAATGGTCATGCGTATTGCAAATTCAGTACTAGATTTAGTCGGCCGCACGCCGATCGTCAAATTGAACCATCTGACAGGACCAGAGGATGCAGATGTCTACTTGAAACTGGAGTACATGAATCCCGGGTCAAGTGTCAAAGACCGGATTGCGCTGTCGATGATTGAAGCGGCAGAGGATGCTGGGAAACTGAAAGCGGGCGATACGATCATCGAACCAACGAGTGGCAACACCGGGATTGGTCTAGCGATGGTCGCAGCAGCGAAAGGATACCGGGCCATTCTCGTCATGCCAGAAACAATGAGCATGGAACGTCGAACTCTTCTTCGTGCGTACGGCGCGGAGTTGATTTTAACACCTGGTCCGGAAGGAATGAAGGGTGCAATCGCGCGAGCGACGGCGGAAGCAGAGGAACATGGTCATTTCATGCCGCAACAATTCAACAACGGAGCGAACCCCGTCGTCCACGAACAGACGACAGGACCTGAAATCGTTGAAGCGTTCGAAGGACTATCACTGGATGCCTTCATCGCCGGAATCGGAACAGGTGGGACGATCACGGGTGCTGGTAAAGTATTACGCGACGCCTTCCCGGGAATCGAAATCATCGCTGTCGAACCAACGGATTCACCTGTTCTTTCGGGTGGTAAACCGGGTCCGCACAAGCTCCAAGGAATTGGTGCTGGATTCGTACCCTCGATTCTCGATACACACATCTATGACGGTGTCGAACAAATCACGACGGAAGAAGCATTTGATCATGCGCGCCGTGCCGCGAAATCAAACGGAGTTCTCGGTGGGATTTCTTCAGGTGCTGCAATCGCTGCAGCTCTTAAAACGGCCAAACGTCTTGGAAAAGGCAAAAATGTGTTAGCGATCATTCCTTCGAATGGAGAACGTTACCTCAGTACGCCACTCTATCAAGTCGAGGAAGAAGAAGGTTCGAAACTATAATTTTTTTCAGGCACACGGAAGTCATTCGACTCCCGCGTGCCTTTTTTTTGCGTATAATGAGGACAGAATACGTACAGAGGTGGGGGACGCAAGTGCGACAGACGAGATATGTAGCATTTACATGGACGAAGGAACAATTTTATAACCGTTATGTGGAGCGGACAAAAGAACAAACCGGTCATATCTGGCTCGAAAGTGGTCGTATCGGTTCCTATACGATGGCTGGTGTGCACCCGGTCGGGCAGTTACGCACGAAATCCGGACAAACGACGATTACAACACGTGATGGTGTCGAAGAACGAACAGATTCTCCGTTTTCATTAATTGAAGAAGTACGCGCACGTCATGCATCGGCTCGTCCGGACGGGATGCCTGCATTTTTCGGTGGACTGGCAGGCTACGTCAGTTATGACGCTGTCCGGTATTTAGAGCGATTACCGGACGAAGCGGAGGACGATTTAGAAACAGCAGATATTTCGTTGTATTGGTACGATGAAGTCGCCGTGTATGACGAACAGGCAGGTCAGTTATTCGTTGCCGTGACGCGTGATACGGTCGAGGCAGCGGAAGCAGCACTTGAAACTGAAGTACTTGCTTGGAAAGTGGAGAGTCCTGCGCCAGTCTTTCGCCCGGTTTCGAATGAACGGTTAGAGCGGGGTCGGTCGTTCGAACAAGCCGACTTTGTCGAGGCGGCAGACCGCGTCAAACGTTATATTGAAGCGGGTGACGTCTTTCAAGTCAATCTTGCGGTTCGTCAACATGAACGTCTCTTAACATCGCCGGCTCATGTCTATGACGTGTTGCGGCAGGTGAACCCGTCGCCGTACATGGGCTACTTCGTCGATGAAGAGTTGACGCTCGTCTCAGCGT
Organism: Exiguobacterium sp. s127; assembly: GCF_018618695.1. NCBI lineage: Bacteria > Bacillati > Bacillota > Bacilli > Caryophanales > Exiguobacterium > Exiguobacterium sp. s127. The sequence continues at coordinate 35,130 of NZ_JACSMO010000016.1, forward strand.
CACCCGAGTTGCTCGTCGAAAAAATTGGAGACGATCTCGCGACGCGTCCGATTGCTGGGACACGTCCGCGCGGGAAGGATGAAGCGGAAGACTTAGCGCTTGCGAAGACGCTGCTCGATAATGAAAAAGAGCGGGCGGAACACGTCATGCTCGTTGATTTAGAACGCAACGATTTAGGACGGGTCAGCCGGTATGGGTCCGTTCATGTCGATGAATTGATGGTGATCGAAAAATATTCTCATGTCCAACATATCGTCTCGAATGTCCGTGGGAAAGTAGCGGAACACCAAGGTGCGAGCGATGTTCTCGCAGCGATGTTCCCCGGTGGGACGATCACCGGTGCACCAAAAATCCGGACGATGGAGATCATCGAGGAGTTAGAACCGGTCCGGCGTGGTATTTATACAGGGTCACTCGGATTTATCAGTTGGGCGGACGATGCGATCTTCAACATCTTGATTCGGACGCTCGTCGCCAAAGATGGCGTCGCTTATATTCAGGCGGGAGCAGGAATCGTCACCGATTCTAGTTCAGTGAGCGAATATGAAGAATCACTCAGTAAGGCAAAGGCACTTTGGGTCGCAAAAGAAATGGCGGAGGGAACGACATGATTGTATTGATTGATAACTATGACTCATTTACGTACAACTTAGTCCAATACTTTGGGGAGCTCGGGCAAGAGATCCAGGTGTTTCGGAATGATGCGATTACACTCGAGGAGATTGAACAACTCAAACCCGATCACCTAGTGATTTCGCCAGGACCTTGTACTCCGAACGAGGCGGGCATCAGCCTTGCTGCGATCGAATACTTCGCAGGCAAGTTGCCTATCCTTGGTGTCTGCCTCGGTCATCAAGCAATCGGACAAGTCTTCGGCGGACAAGTCGTCCGGGCACAAGACTTAATGCACGGAAAAGTTTCGTTATTGTCTCACGACGCGACCGGGATGTTTGAAGGCATCGCTCAAGATACACCAGTGACACGGTACCATTCGCTTGTCGTCGAGCGGGAGACCTTTCCGGATGCCCTGGAAGTGACAGCGGAAGCAGGGGGAGAAATCATGGCCCTGCGACATCGCGAGTTACCGATCGTCGGTGTCCAGTTTCATCCGGAAGCAATCTTGACCCGAGACGGGAAACGGATGTTAAAAAACTTTTTGGAGTTGAATCGATATGTATCTTTGGCATGATGGACAGGTAGTAAAAGAAGAAGACGTTCGGATTTCACCATTTGACCATGGTTATTTATATGGAATGGGGATTTTTGAGACATTTCGTACGTATGCAGGACATCCATTTTTATTTGATGATCATATTAAACGGCTACAGATGAGTTGTGCCGCGATTGGAATCGTCATCCCCTATACGCGGGATGAACTGTTAGTTGCGATTGAGACCTTATACCGTGCCCATGCGACGACTGATTTATACATCCGCTTAAATGTCTCGGCTGGTCCCCGTGATATCGGACTCTCCGTTGAGCGGTATGACACGCCGACGGTCGTGATTTATGCGAGACCGATTGGTGCGCGACAAGCGACGGAGCGGGCGCTTGAAACGGTCCGGTTGCCACGCAGTACACCGGAAACGGCGTATCGCTTAAAGTCGCATCACTACATGAACAATCTAGTTGCGAAACGCCAACTGTTTAATCCGGAAGCGGAAGGGCTCTTCTTGACGAAGGAAGGATTCATTTGTGAAGGCATCACTTCGAACATTTTTTGGCGTTATGGGGAGAAGTGGTATACACCGTCGCTTGAGACGGGTGCCTTGAATGGGATCACCCGCCAGTTCTTGATGGAGCAACTTATGGTCGAAGAACGCCTTGCTTTATTGCCACAGTTGATGGAGGCAGACGAAATTCTCTACACGAATTCCGTTCAAGAAGCAGTCGCCGTTTCATCACTTGACGGACGAACGTTCCCGGGTCAATCGGGAAGCGGCTATCAACGTGTGCGTCAGCTATTCGATGAGGCCGTCGAGACGCGGTGGTCGAGGAGGGAAAAACGTTGACAAAAATCATGGGAATTTTAAATGTGACGCCGGATTCGTTTTCAGATGGTGGACAATACGTTGATGTCGAACTCGCTGTTCGTCATGCTAGGCAACTTGTTGCGGACGGGGCAGATGCAATCGATGTTGGTGGAGAATCGACGCGACCGGGTGCGGCATTTGTTTCAGCAGCAGATGAAATCGACCGCGTTGTTCCAGTGATTCGTCGCTTGAAGCGTGAGCTCGATGTCTTGATTTCGATTGATACGTATAAACCGGAAGTCGCTGAAGCCGCTGTCCGTGCCGGTGCAGATCTCATCAATGACGTTTGGGGTTCGAAATGGGGGGATCGTTCAATGGTAACGGTCGCCGCCCGGCACGAAGTCCCAATCATCCTGATGCATAATCGGACGGAACCACACGGAACAGACGTCTTAGCTGAAGTCCGCGCCGACCTTGAAGAATCAATCCGATTAGCGAAACAGGCGGGTGTCTCGGAAAATCGGATTTGGCTTGATCCAGGGATTGGTTTCATGAAAACGTATGAAGAGAATTTATTTTTGATGCGTCACCTCGCGATTGCGACAGATTTCGGATACCCCGTCCTGCTCGGGACGTCGAGAAAGTCACTGATCGGATTGACGCTCGGGCTCCCGGCGGCGGAACGGGTGGAAGGGACGATTGCGACCGTCTGTTACGGAATCCAACAAGGTTGCGAGTGGATGCGTGTCCATGACGTGAAAGAAATCAAGCGGGCCGCTCTGATGATGGACGCGATGCTTGCAGCAGAATTACCGAAGGGGGAATGAAGATGGATCGCATACACGTTTCAGGGATGCGTTTTTATGGTTATCATGGAGTGTTCGCAGAAGAAACGAAGTTAGGACAGCGCTTTAATGTGGATTTATCCATCGGACTTGATTTATCACGCGCCGGCGAGACGGACGATTTACGGGAAAGTGTCAATTATGCGGAACTCTATGAAGCGACGAAACATGTCGTCGAAGGGGAGGCCGTTCAGTTGGTCGAGGCGCTCGCGGACCGAATCGTCCGACACGTCTTTTTGCTCGATCCACGAATTTTGGAAGCGACCGTCAAAGTCATCAAACCTGATCCACCGATCGCAGGGCACTATGAGCATGTCGCGGTAGAAATCAATCGGGTTCGGGGGGATTATGCATGAACCGTGCTTACATCGCCCTTGGGTCGAACATCGGGGATAAGGCCGGGCACTTACATGCTGCAATTGAAGCGATGACGGCGTACCCGGAGATTCAAGCGATTCGCCCGTCCTCGATTTATGAGACCGTTCCTGTCGGTTACCTCGATCAAGATTTATTCTACAACATGGTCGTCGAACTTGAGACGAGTTGGTCCGCGGAGGTGTTGCTCGAGCACTTGCAGGGCATCGAACGCCAAGAAGGACGGAAGCGATTGTTCAAGAATGGACCGAGAACGTTAGACCTTGACATCATCCTTTATAATACAGATGATATACATTCAGAAGGATTAACGGTGCCGCATCCACGGATGCAAGAGCGGGCATTTGTCCTCGCGCCGTTGCAGGAATTGAATCCGCAATATGAGGTACCGCATTTAAAGAGGACGGTCGAGGAACTCTACGCGCAACTACCGGAAACGGAACGAGCGGGCGTCAGACGAATCGTGAAGGAATAGAGGGTATTGAAGAAGAGAGGAAGAGCGCTACATGTCAGGTTTTAAGATTGGTGACGTCGAACTGAACAATCGTGTCATCCTCGCACCGATGGCGGGCGTCTGCAATCCTGCGTTTCGTTTGATTGCAAAAGAATTCGGGGCAGGACTCGTCTGTGCGGAAATGGTCAGCGATAAAGGGATTTTGTATGAAAATGAACGGACGTTAGAGATGCTGTATGTCGACGAACGCGAAAAGCCGCTCAGTCTGCAGATTTACGGCGGATCGAAGGAGACACTCGTAAAGGCGGCACAGTATGTCGATGCCAACACGAATGCGGATATCATTGACATCAACATGGGATGCCCGGTTCCAAAAGTCACGAAATGTGATGCCGGTGCAAAATGGTTGCTTGATCCCGATAAAGTATATGAAATGGTTCATGCTGTATCGCAAGCGGTCGAGAAGCCCGTCACGGTGAAGATGCGGACAGGGTGGGACAGTCATCATATTTATTGTGTCGATAATGTCCGGGCAGCGGAAGCGGGTGGAGCAAAGGCGGTTGCTATTCACGGGCGGACCCGTTCGCAAAAGTATGAGGGCGTTGCGGACTGGAACATCATCGGGGAAGCAAAACGGGCAGTGCAGATTCCGATCATCGGAAACGGTGATGTGCAAACGCCGCAAGACGCGCAACGGATGATTGATGAAATCGGTGTAGATGGTGTGATGATTGGTCGGGCGGCGCTCGGCAATCCATGGATGCTCTATCAGACGATCCAGTATCTCGAATCCGGGACGTTACCAGCCGAGCCGACACCACGTGAAAAGATTGATATTTGCTTGTTGCATGCGGCACGACTCGTTGCACTGAAAGGTGAGAAACTAGCCGTTCGTGAAATGCGTACCCACGTCGCGTGGTATCTCAAAGGATTAAGTGGGAACGGGCAAGTCCGAAAAGCCTTATTCGATATTGATACCCATGCCGGTCTTCAAGAGTTGTTACGTCAGTATGTCGAAACCTTGGAAACAACCGCAGTACATGCGTGACAGGTAAAGTATAGTCGGCATTACCCGTTTTATGGTACGCTAATTGCATTAAAGATGAGCGAATCGGTTTTTTTCAAGGTGCTGTCGGTCATGCCGGCAGCTTTTTGATGCAGAATGATGAAGACCGTCGTGAACAATTTTTAGAAGGAGTGAATACAGTGAGTCAGGACATGGAAATGAATGATCAAATGCAGGTGCGTCTCGGTAAGATGAACGCGATGCGTGAGCAAGGACTCGACCCGTTCGGTGCTCGTTTTGAACGGTCAACGGATACAGCAAGCATTCGTTCAGCTTACGGCGAGAACGAAAAAGAGGAATTAGCTGAATTAAAACCGGAAGTAACGATTGCGGGACGTGTCATGACGACACGCCGTAAAGGGAAAGTTGGATTTACGAACGTTCAGGATGTGACAGGTCAAATTCAGTTATATGTCCGGAAAGACGATGTCGGAGAAGCAGCGTATGAAATTTACAAGACATGTGATTTAGGTGATATCATCGGAATCAGTGGTTATGTCTTTAAAACGAACGTCGGCGAGTTATCAGTCCATGTCACGTCGTTTACATTGTTGACGAAAGCACTTCGTCCGCTTCCAGATAAATATCATGGATTAAAAGATGTGGAACAACGGTACCGTCAACGTTACCTCGATCTCATTACAAATACGGAATCACGGGAGACATTCATCGCCCGAAGCAAAGTAATTCGAGGCATCCGTCAATACCTCGATAGTCTCGGCTACTTGGAAGTCGAAACACCGATGTTACACACAATCGCAGGTGGAGCATCTGCCCGTCCGTTCATCACGCACCACAATGCTCTTGATATGACGCTTTACATGCGAATTGCGATTGAATTGCACCTAAAACGTCTTATCGTCGGTGGACTCGAAAAAGTATATGAAATTGGTCGTGTCTTCCGAAATGAAGGAATTTCAACACGCCATAACCCAGAGTTCACGATGATTGAGTTGTATGAGGCATATGCGGACTATGAAGATATCATGGATTTAACAGAAAACCTGATTGCTCACGTCGCTCAAGAAGTACTTGGGACAACAAAAGTTACGTATGGCGAAGACGTCATCGATTTAACGGTTGGTTGGAAACGTGCCCATATGGCAGATCTCGTTAAAGAAGCGACAGGAATCAATTTCTTTGATGATATTTCGAAAGAGCGGGCCCATGAACTTGCCCATGAACACGGAATCGAAGTTCAGTCACATATGTCGACGGGGCATATCTTAAACGAATTCTTCGAACAAAAAATCGAGGAGACACTCGTTCAACCGACTTTCGTTTATGGTCACCCAGTTGAAATTTCACCACTCGCGAAGAAAAACCCAGAAGATCCACGCTTTACGGATCGTTTCGAATTATTCATCGTGCGTCGTGAACATGCGAATGCCTTCACGGAGTTAAACGATCCAATCGACCAACGTGAACGTTTCGAAGCACAGCTTGTTGAAAAGGAAGCTGGGAACGACGAAGCACACGAGATGGATAATGATTTCATCGAAGCATTGGAATACGGAATGCCGCCAACGGGTGGACTTGGAATCGGAATCGATCGCCTTGTCATGTTGCTAACAAATGCACCATCGATTCGGGACGTTCTCTTATTCCCAACGATGCGCCACCAACAAAACTAACAAACACGTTTGCTCCCTTTCTTCTATATATAGTAGAGAGGGAGCTTTATTATGAAAAATGAAGGCTCGAAAAGACATGATGGATTGGAATCAATCAGCAATAAAACGGGTAAATAATCTTTTTAAATGTTTTTCTAATAAAATGCTTGTACAATCGAAAAAGCCGTGGTATATTATTTCTTGTGCCGCAAATGGTTGTGACACACCGAAAAAAATATCAAAAAAAGTTGTTGACAATTGTGTTGATAACTTGGTAAGATATTAAAGTCGCTGAAAACGACACGACGAACTTTGAAAACTGAACGATGAGGCAAAAAACGTATCTTCGGATACAAACAATGAATGAAGCGCAAGCTTCGTCAACGTGACTTCGGTCACAAAAACGAGCAAGTCAAACACTTTATGGAGAGTTTGATCCTGGCTCAGGACGAACGCTGGCGGCGTGCCTAATACATGCAAGTC
>NZ_JACSMO010000017.1:0-39482 GCF_018618695.1 Exiguobacterium sp. s127
CCTCCTTACAACGGATATACCTGAAAGAGAGGGTGGCGATTCATCTCCCACTTTCACTAGGGCTTCACCCTGATCGTTTAGAAGTGGGCGTATTCTCGCCTAATTTAGATAAAATTCGTATAGGCTGCGCGTCCAGTACGTTTCGCTTCTTCAGACAATAAGGCGGCAGCTTCCTCGTCCAGGACAATCATCACGTCAGCATGACGTTGTAGAATCGTCGCCGGACAATCGGGCGTCGCCGGACCTTCCATCATATCGCGCACGGCTTCTGCTTTTCTGGCACTAGAGGCTACGAGCAAGATTTTTTTCGCTTCCATGATCGTACCGAGCCCCATCGTGATTGCATGTGACGGAACATCTTCTAACTTTTCGAAGAACCGCTGATTCGCTTCACGCGTCGATTCTGTCAACTTCGTTACGTGAGTCGTCGCGTCAAATGAGGTGCCGGGTTCGTTGAAGGCAATATGTCCGTTCGAACCGATTCCAAGCAATTGAAGATCGACACCAAGCTTACGAACCAGGTGTTCATAACGTTCACTTTCTGCATGGGCATCTTCCGTATCTCCGAATGGAAGATATGATTTCTTGAAGGCAACTGCATTAAACAGATGTTCCTTCATGAACGTGTGATAACTTTGCGGATGCGTCGGACTAAGTCCGACATATTCATCAAGATTGACCGTCGTCACGTGCGAACAGTCTAATGTATCTTGACACCACTCTTCATAGACGCCGACAGGCGAACTCCCTGTCGCCAGCCCAATCGTCAACCCCTCCTCTTGCCGTTGAATTTCATTTTTGAGAAGTTGATACGTGACTTGTGCCAATTCTTCAGCCTTTTCGACAATCATCCATTTCATAAAAATAGACTCCCTTCATTTTTTAAATGTATGGACTGCTCCACGATGAATCGTCCGCTCGACAAATAATGATTCATCTAACACAACGAAATCAGCATCTTTACCAATCTCGAGCACCCCTTTTTTCGTCAGACCAAATTCTTCTGCCTGATTGATTGAAGTCATCCGTACCGCTTCTTCAAGGGAACACCCTGTAAAGGCAATAATATTCCGGAGCGCTTGATCCATCGTCAGGACACTTCCGGCTAAATTTCCGCTCGCTAGTCGCGCTGCTCCATCTTTTACGTCGACCGCTTGGCCACCGAGCTCATACTGACCTTCTGGTAAGCCTTTTGCCCGCATCGCGTCCGTGATGACGGTCAACCGGCTTGCTCCTTTCATCCGGTACGCAAAATCAACCATTTCTTTTGCACTATGAATCCCGTCCGGAATGATTTCCGCACGAACCGCTGGATTGAGTAGACAGTATCCGACTGTTCCCGGCTCGCGATGATGCAGTGCCCGCATCTGATTGTACAAGTGTGTCCCGTGGACGACGTTCCCTTGCTCATTCTGCTCGTATGTTGCGTCGGTATGGCCGGCTGACGGAACTGCCCCCGTCAGACGGACCGCTTCTTCAAATGCCCGCGCTCCCGGTCGTTCGGGTGCATAGGTGACGAGTTTAATCTGACCACCTGCTGCCTGCTGCCACTTTAAAAATTGTTCGACGTCCGGCTCAACGATATAGTCGAGTGGTTGGGCACCCGCATAATCCGGATTAATAAACGGTCCCTCGAGATGAATGCCTTCAATCGTCGTTGTCTCGGTTTCCATCACTTGCCGCGCCGCCTCGAGTGCGCGCGTAATTTGACTCCAGTCTTGTGTGATCGTCGTCGCAAAAAAGGACGTGACACCTTCCGCTAACATCGCTTGACTAAGACGCATTAAGCCTTTTTTATCGGCGTCCATCGTATCGACGTCATATCCCCCATGAATATGAACATCGATCATTCCTGGAATCAATTGCTTCCCTTCTAAATCAAGTACCCCTTCTTCCGCCACTGGTACATACTTCGTCATATCGCCTAGCTCGCTGATCGTCTCTTCAAACCGAATGAATCCCTTCTCTATCACGGTCTGACCCGTATAGATGTTCGCATTGATGATGACAGTCATATCTTCGCTTCCTTTCTTGCTTTGCCTCAAGAGTCGTTTCTCTCTGTTTAGTATAACGCCTCTATTTCTAGTTGTATAGACCTTTATACATTTGTTTGATTAAAAAAGAAGATTCCATACATTCATTGGAATCTTCCCTGATTGATAAACGCGTAATCCTCACCGTCATGGCAATAACACACGGTCCTTCTTTTTAGAAATGAGACGTGTCACTTTTAAAATCGCAATCGTCAACGATTGACGTTTGCGATACGCCAAGTAACGTCCTTCCCACTTTGGATCATATTTTTCTTTGTAGCGTCTTAGGCCTGTAAAGCTATACATGTAACGAATGTTATTGAAGACGTCAGCCGCGACACGTTCTTGCCAAAATGACGTTTCGTCTTCTCCAACAGCAGATAGTGGTGCCATTCCCATATTGAACGTATGATAGCCTGCTTCTTTTGCATACTCAAACAAACGGATGAACATCGCATCCATAATCCCATTCGGTCCATCAGGACGGAAGCGCATCAAATCGATTGATAAGACACCGTCTTGATAAGCAGGCATGAACGTCATGAAGCCAAGCAAGTCGCCTGCCGCGTCACGCATGATTCCAACGGGTGCTTGATTCAAATAGTCTGACTGAAAGTATCCGAGTGAAAACCCTTTTTCTACTTTGTTCCCTAACCAGTCATCTGATACGTCACGTAACGATGTAAGTAAGGCATTTGAAAATGGCGGTTTTACAACTTCAAACGTCATGCCTTCTCGTTCAAAACGATTTTTAATGGAACGCAGTCCAGCTCGCTTCTTACCGGAAACCGTAAACGTCGTAATATCAACAATTGCTTCTTCGCCTAACTTAAAAAAGTTAAAACCAAAATCATGATACAGGGACATGTTTTGCGCCTGAATCTGATAGATGTTCGGAATGTAGCCCAAATCCTCGACGCGTCGTAAAAACGTACCAATCAATTGCGAATGTTCATCCGGGTTCCCACTCGGGTCACCCAACACAATAATCCGATTTCCTGTCTGACTGAATTGAAGAAATGCCCGACCCGATTCTGAGAAGAAAAATCGTTTATCCCCTAAAAAAGCCAAATGACTCAAGTAGTTTCCGCCTTCTTCCGTCAACGTCTGACGGACTTTCGTTTCATCAAAAGCCTCTCCGAGGACCGGATGGTTAAACGTGTTGAACAGGCGAATGAACACTAACAAGTAAACAAGTGCAAAAATCGTTGCACTTGCTGCAAACATCGAAATTTCATGAGACGGATACACTTCCGTTCCGTCTGCAGACCCTAACGTATAAAACGTATACCCGAAGAAAACAAATCCACCGAGGTAAAGTATCCCGGCCAACGATGCACGCATTAACCGCATCGTCGTAATCAGCGTCCGCTCGCGGTGGAAAGATTTTGCCGAAACCGTCAGCAAAATGAGCACAACGAGAACCGCAAAAAGCGAGATTAAGTTGAATCCTCGTAAGGCCATCCCAATCAGTGCGAAGAATGATGCCCCGTATACCATATAGAGCGAACGTTTCGTCCGTCGATATAACGAGGGTGCCAGTAAGACGAATAATAACCCGCCCATCAAGAAGAAACTGTTCCCAAGTAGTAATAATTCATGCGGTAAACGGGCTTCTAGAAAATCGTATTGTGACGAGACCGGCGGTAAAATCGCAAGTCCCCAAATCGCAATACCTGCGAGCAACGTGATCAAGGCTAACGCAAAATGACGGACCTTACTTAAAAAGCGCAGTTGCAAGCGCCAAATGACTCCACCGACTTCGACGGATGGTCCGACGATCGGCTTATCTTCAATCATTTTGACAACAGGTCCACTAAATTCGCGTGCTGAGAACACCAGCCCAATCACAAAGGGCACTATGTAATAGACGAGACGGTAAATCAACAGTCCCGTCAAGACGCTTCCTTCCGCTACACCAGCGCGTTGCATACCAATCAAAAAAACCAAGTCAAACGAACCAAAACCCCCGGGAACCATCGAAATCAATCCGGCCGTCGCCGCGATGATGAATACACCGATGACTTTCGCAAAACTGACGTCCGTTCCGAGTGCCTGTAAAATTAAATAGACGACGACACCGGCACTGAACCATTCTACGAGCGAGACGAGTGAATACAGTACGATCGACGATGGTCGAATGCTACTCGCCCCGCGTCTGAACGTAAACAGGAGATATAAAGGGAAGAAAAGTGCGACACCAATGATAACGGGCCAAAGCCATTTTTTAAAATCGAGCACTTCGAACGCCGGGAAAATATTTAATAAAGACAATGCAGATAAAATCGATAGTCCACTAATCAACGTCGGCGCCATCCAGCCGATTGCCTTCAGGAGACGACTTCCTTCAACGAAAGGCCGATAAAGCGCCGTCCGAACCCCCATACCGGCAAGACCACCAAATCCGATGATTCCGTTAAACGAATTCGCAATCCACGAAGCCCGGAAGACGAGTCCGAGCGGCGCTTTGACCTCCAAAGAACGTAACAGGATGACGTCATAAAAGAACATCGTCGCGACGGCAAGGAGACCGGCACCGACTAAAAGAATGAACTTCCATGATGGGATTTGCTGAATGGCTTGAATCGATTCATTTAAAGATAAATTTTTCAATTCACTTTGTCCTTGATACAAGATAAAGAGAATTAAAGCAATCGGTAAAATAATTTTCGCGATCGTAACGATTCGTTGTTTATTGAGCTTCATCCAACAACCTCCTTTGACTTCTTGACGAGATAGACCAATCGTAAGAGCAATAACGTTGCTCCGACCGCAAGACCAATAATGAGTCCCCACCAGTAACCGTCCGGTCCAAGTGTCGTAAACCGTTCGAAATAAAAACCGAGCGGTAAGCCAATCACCCAGTACGCCGAAATCGTCAAAATGAATGTGGCATTGACATCTTTAAAACCACGTAACGCGCCTTGAGTCGGTGCTGCGACCGCATCGGATAACTGAAAGAAAATCGCGAGAATCATGAAATGTGCGGCTAGATTGATTACTTCCGGATCATTGCTATAGAGTGCCGCGACCCGTTCATTTTGTAAGTACAAGAGTCCGCCGGAGAAGAGCGAGACAGCAATACATAATAACAGCCCAATCCAAATGTACTGGACGGCATCCTTGACGCGTTTCGCCCCAACTTCGTACCCGACAGTGATCGTCAAAGCTGACGCAGCTGACAGGGGGAGCATGTAGACGAAGGATGCAAAGTTGATTGCAGCTTGATACGCACCGATTACGACATCCCCATACGCACCGAGTAACAACGTCACGGCTGAGAAAATACTGACCTCGGAAAAAATTGCTAGTCCAATCGGCGCCCCTAAAAAGACCAGTTCCTTAATCCGAGTAAAATCCGGTTTGTAGAATCGCCGTAAAATACCGAGGCGCTGGAACAGTTCCCCTTTTAGAACGATCCCGGTAATGGCGATACACAATAACCAATATGTGATTGCCGTCGCGACCCCTGCCCCGACACCCCCCAACTCCGGAAAACCAAACTTTCCGAAGATAAAGAGATAATTGAAAGCAACATTAATGGGTAAAGAGAATAATAATAATACCATCGTGATGTTTGACTTCCCGAGAGAATCGACTAATGTGCGAAGGACAAAAAAGATAAACATCGGAATGATACCAAATCCGAGCATGATGAGATAGACACGTGCGACACGTCTTGCTTCACCCGATAATTCCATCTGATTCAAAATCGGATTGACGAACAGTAAACCGAGTACTAATGTGACAACGATGATGAGTACTGAAACGTAAAGTGCCTGAACGACGATTCGTTTGACTTCACGCTCCTTCCTTGCACCCATTGCTTGCGAGACGAGCGGCGCGACGGCTAATAAAATACCCGTCAGACCTGTGTAGACAGGCGCCCAAAGACTTGCTCCGACACCGACACCAGCTAAATCAGCTGAGCCGTATCGTCCAGCCATGACCGTGTCAAAAAAGCTAATCAAATAAAAAGCGACTTGCGTCACTAAGATTGGAAAGAAAATTTTCATGAATTGTTGAATCTTTCCAGACAACGTAAACGTTTCTAACATGACTTCACCACATTCCAGAGCTAAGAAACGGCTCTATTTTAATCATTATTTCTGTCTATTAGCTTGTTCTACGTAAAAATTGTGAGGAGGGATTCATATGAATCATCGCGATACTGAAAACTTAACGTTCGAACTACTTGAAACGTGGGCGACATTCAACCACTATGCAAAAGAAGCCCAACAATTTAAAAATCCGGAAGATATCCACCAAGCAAGAATCCGTCTTCGGAAGTTGATTACGTTCGCTACACTTGTCGGTGAGACGGATGAACCTGTTTATCTGATTTGGAGACGACTGATGCGCGCATTTGGCGAGGTCCGTGATTTAGACGTCCAACTCGAACAACAATCTGTCACGTCACCCGTCGAGCAACTATTCGCCGAACACCTCGCGCTCCAACTCCAAGGAAAACGAGCAACGCTACTTGAAACGATGCATCTGCTCATCTCAAGTGAACTCGATAAATCCGTCCGTCGTTTCTTAGCAGGACCGCTGACAAAACGATTAAAACGGATGGATGAAAACGATTTGATTCACGCGGCAAAAAAACAATTTGATAAAAAAGCACAAAAATACGAAAAAGTGCACCATACAGAAGGACAAAAAAGAATCCAAAAGATGCACGAATTACGTCTTGCGACAAAGTACTACCGCTATACATTAGAATACTTGCGTCCTTATACCACTCTTCCGAAGTCGACCGTCGATCGTCTAAAACGCGTTCAGACCCAGCTTGGCCAAATCAATGATACGTACAACCGGCTCGAACGGTGGCGCGCATTTACACCACCGGATGAATACCAATTGAAACGCGCAGAAGAAGTTACACGACTCGAACAAGCCTTAGTGACGGCACTGGACGAATTTTCACTCGATTAAGGGTGACGCTGGACGAGCAGCTCGAGCATTTTCGTGCCCGCGATTGAGTTTCCTTTTAAATCGAGGGCCGGTCCAAAAATACCGATTCCGAGATCTGCCATATCGAAATCACTACGTCCACAGGCCACGATGGCACCCGAGACACCACTTTTCCCGGGAAGTCCGACTTGAACAGAAAACTCACCAGAAGCATCATACATGCCGCACGTCGTCATGATCGCACGAATGATTCGCGCATTACGACGAGAGATGACTTGATGGCCGGATGGTGTTTTTCCTGACTGGCTTAAAATTTTACCCATCATCGCGAGTCCTTTACAGTTCGTCAAGATTGCGCATTGTTTTGTGTAGACATCGATGATTTCTTCGACGTTTCCTTCAATGACTCCGTGATAGCGCATGAAGTACAGCAATGCCCGGTTCAAATCCGTCGTTTCGAATTCGGATTTTGCGACTTCCGCGTCGTACTTGACCATCTCGACTTCGATGTCGAGCAGACTCGCGATGAACTCGCGCAGTTTGAGCAGTTTATCTGCCGCATCTTCCCCAGGTAACATACTCGTCACAGCAAGCGCTCCTGCATTGATCATCGGGTTGAGCGGTTTTGTTGGAATCGTCTCCTCAAGCTTCGCGATCGAGTTGAAGGCATCCCCCGTCGGCTCCATTCCAACTTTTGAAAAGACATAATCCTCACCAAATGTTTCGAGAACAAAAGCAAGTGTGATAATTTTAGAGACACTTTGTAACGTAAATAAAGTGTCCGCCTCACCAGCAGACACAAATGTCCCGTCGGCATTGCAAACTGCGATTCCAAGTTGCGTCGGTTCTGACTTCGCAAGCTCCGGAATATAACTCGCAACTTGTCCGAGTACTGCATAAGGACGGCATTCATCAATTAATTCTTCTAGTTGTTGTTGTGTAACGTTCATGTACTTCCCTCTTCCTGTTTTTTTATAGCTTATCATGCTTTGTCAGAACGAGATATGGCAAGACGTAGTTTTGTCTGTGAAAGCAAAAAGCTCGGGAAAAGTTACTGTAAAAACAACAAAAAAATCTGAACATCATCGAGATTCATACTTTGAATGTCGACGACGTTCAGATTTTTTAACAAGCAGACGTTCCATCAACGAATGACGAGTTCTGAACCGTCTGCGTCGATCGCGACGTGCGACCCATCCTGGATTTCCCCGCTGATCAGTGCACGGGCCAGTTTTGTCTCGATCGTCCGCTGGATATAACGATTGATTGGACGGGCACCGTACTGAGGTTCGAAGGCTTCATCGAAGATTAACGTTTTGGCGGCTTCTGTCACATCAATCGTAATTTCCCGACCCGATAAACGATCTGCCATCTTCGCGACCGCTTTATCGATGATCCGCTCGATTTCTGCGCGGTGCAATGGATGGAATAAAATCGTGTCATCAATCCGGTTCAAGAATTCGGGCCGGAAATGATTTTTCAGTTCTTGACGGACAGCTTCTTCTTCGGCTGGATCAATGTAACCATCTTTGGCTGCTTCTAACAAAATGTTCGCTCCAATATTCGAGGTCATGATGACAATCGTGTTTTTAAAGTCAACGACACGTCCTTGTGCGTCCGTCAAGCGGCCATCATCAAGCAGTTGAAGTAGGATATTGAACACATCGCCATGTGCTTTCTCGATTTCATCAAATAAGAGAACCGAGTACGGACTGCGACGGACCGCTTCTGTCAGTTGTCCGCCTTCTTCGTATCC
Source organism: Exiguobacterium sp. s127 (assembly GCF_018618695.1). Taxonomy (NCBI): domain Bacteria; kingdom Bacillati; phylum Bacillota; class Bacilli; order Caryophanales; genus Exiguobacterium; species Exiguobacterium sp. s127. The sequence goes on from NZ_JACSMO010000017.1 coordinate 8,707, forward strand.
GACATAACCCGGAGGCGCACCGACGAGACGGGACACATTGTGTTTCTCCATATATTCCGACATGTCAATCCGAATGATGTGATCTTCACTGTCGAACATCGCTGCCGCAAGTGCTTTCGCAAGCTCGGTTTTCCCGACACCGGTCGGACCGAGGAAGAGGAACGAACCGATCGGCCGGTTCGGGTCCTTGATTCCGGCCCGAGCCCGGATGACGGCGTCTGATACAAGGCGGACGGCTTCGTCCTGACCGAAGACCCGTGTATGCAGCGTATCTTCGAGATGGAGCAACTTCTCCCGTTCACCTTGCGCAAGACGTGTAACCGGAATCCCCGTCCATTTCGAAACGATATCTGAAATTTCTTCGTCTGTTACGGCTTCGCGGACTAACTCATGAGAGACGTGTTCTGCTGATTCTTCTGCTACATGTAACCGATTTTCGAGTTCCGGAATCTGTCCGTATTTGATTTCAGAAGCCGTATTTAAATCATACCGGCCTTCTGCTTCTTGTAAGGCAAGTTTTGCTTTTTCGAGATCTGCCCGCAGCTGCTGGACACCTTGCGAACTTTCTTTTTCATGTTCCCACCGTGTCCGAAGCGCACTCTCATCTTCACGCGCTGAACTTAATTCTTGTTGAAGCGTCTCAAGGCGTTTACGCGAGGCCTCATCCGTTTCTTTTTTAAGAGCTGCCTCTTCGATTTCAAGTTGCATGACGCGGCGAACGAGTGAATCAAGTTCCGCTGGCATCGATTCCATATCCGTCCGAATCATCGCGCACGCTTCATCGACTAAGTCGATCGCTTTGTCCGGCATGAACCGATCCGTAATATAGCGATCGGAGAGAATGGCCGCTGCGACTAGGGCATTATCATGGATTCTGACACCATGGTGAATTTCAAACCGTTCTTTTAATCCGCGCAAAATCGAAATCGTATCTTCGACGTCCGGTTCTGCGACGAGGACTTGTTGGAACCGGCGCTCGAGTGCCGGATCTTTTTCAATATATTTCCGATATTCATCGAGTGTCGTCGCTCCGATACAGTGCAACTCACCACGGGCGAGCATCGGTTTGAGCATGTTACCGGCGTCCATCGCCCCTTCTGTTTTTCCGGCTCCGACAATCGTATGCAGCTCATCGATGAAGAGAAGGATTTGCCCTTCTGCTTCCTTGACCTCGTTCAAGACGGCTTGCAAACGTTCCTCAAATTCACCCCTGTATTTTGCACCTGCAACGAGCGTACTCATATCCAGGCTAAACAACTGTTTGTTTTTTAAGCTCTCCGGTACATCACCACGAACGATGCGCTGGGCAAGCCCTTCCACGATTGCCGTCTTCCCGACACCGGGCTCACCGATCAGAACGGGATTGTTTTTTGTTTTTCGGCTGAGTATCCGGATGACGCGACGGATTTCATCGTCCCGACCGATGACGGGGTCTGTTTTCCCTGACCGAAAATCAGCGACAAGATCCCGTCCATATTTTTTTAAGACATCAAATGTCGCTTCAGGATTTTTTGTCGTCACTTTCCGATTACCACGCATCGCTATGATGGCTTCGCGTAATGTTTCTTCCGTCACACCTTGCCCCCGTAAATATTGTGTTGCAGGACTCGTTTGTTTCGAGAGTGCGAGTAAGAGGTGTTCGACCGAAACATACTCATCTTGCATCAAACGGGCTTCTGTTTCCGCTTCCGTCAACACGTTCAATAAAGAACTACTGATCCGTGGTGTCGAGACTTGCGCGAGCGCCGGTAATTTTTCAATCGCTTGATTGATGGCTTGTTCCATCTGATCCATCCGCTGATCGAGTTTTTCAAAGACGATCCGAGCGATTCCTTCTTCCTGTGCGATTAAAGCGAGTAATAAATGCCACTCTGTGATTTCACTATGCCGACGTTGTTTCGCAATCGCTTGCGCTGATACGATTGCCTCATGAGCACGATCCGTTAATTTCTCAAAGTCCATGTCGCATTACTCCTTTACTGATAATTGATTTTCCCATTCTTCATAAAACGTTGCATCCATCTCAGGCAACTTCACTTCTAATTGAACAAGTAAAGCACCCCGATGCCCGTCTTGATTACTTAAGCCACGATTTGGAATGCGTAGTCTTGCACCTGGTTTCGTCCCCGGCTTGACCTTTAACTTGACACGTTTTCCTTCAAGCGTATCGGCAATCACTTCGCCACCCAAGACAAACGTCGTCGGATACACACGCACCGTTGAAATGACATCCTGTTCGTGTCGACGGAACCGGTCGTCATCTTTGAGATGAATCGTCACGTAGACGTCACCCGCCACTCCACTTCGGTTACGCAACGAACTTTTTCCGCGTAAACGAACTTTCTTCCCTTCGTAGACGTCTTTCGGAAGACTCATCTGAATCGTCCCTGAAGCTAGACGAATCGTTACTTTTTCATTTGTACTGAGGTGACTGAGTGGTACCGTCAGTTCAAGTTCTTCATCCGTCGATTCTTCTTCTTGGTTAAAAAACGAACCGAACATGTCTTCAAAACCAAAGGATTGACCGCCACCGGTCGGTCGAGACTGTCGTCCATTGTATTGACGGAAGATGTCCTCGTAGTCTGCTGATTGCCCCGGACCCGCGCCAGCCATGCGTTCAAAGTCACTTCCATAACGATCATACTGCGTCCGTTTTTCTTCATCCCCGAGGACATCAAAAGCCTCCTGAATATCTTTAAAACGGCGATCTGCACTCGCCTCTTTATTGACGTCCGGGTGAAACTGTTTCGCAAGTTTCCGATACGCTCGTTTGATGTCTTGATTCGTTGCCGACTTTTCGACACCAAGCGTCCGGTAATAATCTTTTGCCATCTCACTTCACTCCTTCACTTATTAACTCTGTATCTTAATTATAAAATCGAATCGTCAATTGGTCAAATATAGTCAAACTTTTTCATCACGGCTTCTCTTCATCTTTTCACTTTACGGTTTTTCTTCAAACAAGTTTCATGAACCGACTCATGCTATACTGATATCCATAGTTATTCACACGAAGGAGCGATGAAAAAATGGATGGAAAAAAACGTGCAGACGTCAAGCCTGGACTACGTGTCAGCATCGTCTTAAAACAAGATCAGCGTACGGGGAAACGGACGGAAGGAATCGTCAAAGACTTATTGACGAAATCACCGAACCACCCGCACGGCATTAAAGTACGCCTTGAAGATGGTCAAGTCGGTCGTGTTCAGGAAATTCTTTAAGTAGATAAAAAGGCGTTCCCGTCGTGGAACGCCTTTTTCGATTACCGTATCGCTAAATAACGTAATGTCGCTTCGACTAATATCTTCGCTGCGTCGACCATCGCCGGCTCTTCAAAGTCAAAGCGTGGATGATGATGCGGATAATGTGATGCATCACCTGCACCGGTAAAGAAGAACGTCCCCGGAACTTCCTTTAAATAATAGGCAAAGTCTTCCCCGCCCATTGTCGGATCAATTTCAAATACGCTTGTATCCCCGATCACGTCGCGGGCGACAGCTTCTAAAAAACGTGTCTCAACCAAGTCATTGATGACAGCCGGATACCCTGTTTCATAGTGAAACGTATACGTCGCACCCGCTGCATCACAAATCCCTTTAATCGTCCGCTCCATCTCCGAGACGATTTTTTGAGCAACCGTCTCATCAAACGTCCGGACGGTCCCCGTCAATTGTGCCCGGTCAGCAATGACATTGAACGTATTCCCGGCATGAAGCGTCCCGATCGTCAAGACGGCTTGCTGCAATGGATCGAGACGACGGCTGACGATACTTTGAAGTTCTTTGACGATGGTCGCCCCGAGTAGTACGGCATCAATCGTTTCGTGCGGTTTTGCCCCGTGTCCGCCTCGGCCGAACAACGTTAACTCGAATTTATCCGCCGCTGCCATGACGGGACCGACCCGTGTTCCGATCGTCCCCAGCTGGGTCGTCGACCAAAGGTGCGTTCCGAAGATGACATCGACTCCGTCAAGACAGCCGTCAGCAATCATCTCACGCGCTCCCCCCGGTACCACTTCTTCTGCATGCTGGTGAATCAAGACGACATTTCCCGTCAGCTGTTCTTTTTGACTGGCGAGAACTTCCGCAACGGCGAGTAATGTCGCGGTATGACCATCATGACCACACGCGTGCATGACTCCTGGAACAGTCGAACGATAATCAACCGTTTTTTCATCTTGAATCGGTAACGCATCAAAATCTGCCCGTAATGCGACCGTTTTCCCCGGTTTTCCTCCTCGAATCGTTCCGACGACACCACGTCCTCCGACATTTCGTCGGACTTCGATTCCAAGTTCTTCGAGACGACTTGCGATATAATTCGGTGTCTCAACCTCATGAAAAGAAAGTTCAGGATGTTGATGTAAATATCGTCGGCGTTCAACCATTTCCGGAAATAGCTGTTCGATCCGGCTCGCTATCGACTGATCCACTAAGTAGCCCCCTTATTTTTTTCCGTGCAACATCTTTACACTTTCACGTGTGTACTGAAGTCGTTCAATCGTATCCGTATAGTGAATTGCTGCATAAGACAAGAAGAGCACATCAATCGCAAACAATTGTGCCAAGCGCGAACTGAGTGCCGCACTTCGAAGCGGTGCTTCCGGTGCACGCGATGTCCACAATGCGATATCTGCCAGCTGACTGATTCGGTTATCACCAAATCGGGTTAGACTAATCATTTTTAAACCGCGAATTTTTGCCAGTCGCATCAGTTCGACGACTTCTTCTGTTTCCCCGCTGTAAGAAATCGCGAAGAAGACATCATCCGGACTCGCATTTGCAAGGAGTGTCGCTAAAAGATGCTGATCCGATTCTTGAATCGCTAACTTCCCGACGCGCGTCCACTTTTGAGCTGCATCAAGTGCGACGACGTTCGAAGCACCGATTCCATAAAAATAGATAGCACGTGCTTGATCGAGCGCTTTTGTCGCTTCTGCGATTCGGACATCGTTCAATTGTTTGGCTGTATCTTGTAGGGCTTGCATACTGTTACTAAGCGTTTTTTCGATTAAATCTGCTGGACGTTCGTTTTCTTCGATATCGTGATATCCTGTCAAATCCGTTCGTGCCGTATCAGCAGAAATCCGCATCCGCAGTTCCGGATACCCCTTTAATCCAAGCGCACGACAAAATCGGACGACGGCTGCAGCACTCGTATTCGATTCTTCTGCCAAATGATGAATCGTCATCCCGGCGATTTCGTTTGCGTGGGATAAAACAAAATCAGCTACTTTTCGTGACGAGGACGGCAACTCCTCGCGTACTGCTTCAATTTGTGAAAAGATACCACCCTTCATTCAATCCGCTCCTTTGACTTGACGTTCTTTTAGAATCCGTTTTCATGTTATACATTTAGTGTACATTTTATGAAACTTAATTTCAATTCAATTATTGTATTCCAAAATTTAATCATAATAAAAAGGACCCATGTGCATGGATCCTTCAGCTTACAGGAAAAACTTTATCAACGAATTTTAACGATTGGTTTTTTCGTATCGGGTTCGAGGAATAACATCGCTTCCGTATCTCCGTTTAAGTTCGTGACGGTAATCGTCGTCGGAACATTCCGGTTATACTCCCACCGGTTTTCAAGCAGATACGTCACGTATTGGATGAAGGCGACAAGTTCTGCTTTTCCGTAAAATTGAACCGGGATTTTAATTTCAAGCTTCTTCAATTCACCCTCTTGATAGAATCCTTCACCCATCATCCCCGTGTAGTTCGGGAAGTAGTCCTCGAGGCGGTCCTTGAACAAGTCGAATTTCGCCGCGTCATCACGAACGTCATTCGTTGCTGCTGAAGAAGGATAGTAGTAATACTTCTCATCATAATTTTTCCAGTCATTCGCACTAATTTGGTTCCCGCGACCGATGAAGGCCGATGAAAGGTAGTGACCTGAAACCGGTGAACCCTCTTTCTCTTGTAAATAGAGGGCGACGTGGATCGGTGTCGTCTTCATCCCGTCCGTCTTCCGCATCTTTTGGACGAGTTCGTTTGCCATTTTCTTGCCTTGCTCGATGACTTTTTTCTCATCTAATTTCACAGTATATGTCGGCCCATAGTTTTCATCTTGGAAAACGTACTCACTATTTAAGACTAACGCAATCGATGTCCCACCCAGTTCGAGTTTTTTATCTTCTTCGAGCATGTAGTCTTGTTCTAAGATGTGCGATAAAATCAAAGGAGACTTCTGATTTTTCTCTTTATATGATTTTCCAGTCGTGTACGCCGGGTTTAATCCTTCTGGATCACTCCCACTCGTATCTGCTTTTCCTGTTCGAAGCAACCACGTTGCGATTTGGTCCGCTTCCAGCAGTTGACCTTCTTGGTAATAGTATTTTTCCGGGTCAAAAAACTGTGTTGAATGGCGCATCAGCCCGGTCTCAATCTCATCCAGTTCAAGCCGTGAGCTGACCCGCTTTTGTGTCATCCCGCGGGCGACGCTTGGCCGAAACGGAAGTACCGTTCGATAGTACGAATCGGTCGTATCGATTGCCGGACTGACAACTGCTTGGACTTCTTTACCTTGTTCGCTCTCAGTAATGACTTCTTTCGTATCGCTGTCTTGTGATAGATCCATCGAACAAGCACCTAAAAATAGTGTGCTCGTCAATGTCACTGCTATCATTTTTCTATATCGCATCATCATTGCACCCCATGTTTTAAAATCGTTCTCTTTATCATAACAGAATCGTTTTCAATCGGGGAAGCACTAGTTTTCCCCTACTTTTCAAAAAGCACTGCGTGACTTTTAATCGCGCGAAAGGACAATCTTATATGAAACAACGACAAGTCATCGGGTTCCTTCTCTTATCAGCAGGCATTTTATTCATGCTTTGGCCCATTTGGAGTACCTATCAAAAACAAGCAACAACGACTGATTTAAAGCAACAATGGAAAAAAAGCTTACAAACGGTTGATGCAAAAGAAACGACAAAACCACTGGCGACAAAAGGTGACGGACTCTTAACAATCCCTTCACTTGATTTCGAACAAGTCATCTTAGAAGGAGCTTCGACCGATGTTCTTGATCGCAGTATCGGGCACATCGAAGAAACCGGTGCCCCGGGAAAAGGAAACTATGCTTTAGCAGGACACCGAAGTTTTACGAAAGGACTTCATTTCAACAAGTTACCGCAACTGAAAACAAAAGCCGATGTCATCGTCACCACAAAAGACCATCGTTATACGTACCGCATGGAAAGTTCAAAACTCGTCAAGCCGACGGATCTCTCCGTTCTCGATCAAAACGTCAAACAACCGATGATTACACTCATCACTTGTGATCCACCGGAAACCGCGACAAACCGTTTAATCAAACAAGGTGTGTTGATTAAAACAGAAACACTTGATTGAGTCTAGCACTTCATCTGCTTTCAAACACAAACAAAAATCCGAGTGATTCTTTTCAAAAGAAGAATCGCTCGGATTTTTTTAAGGCGTAGACCCTACTCTGAATCGCTTATTTTAAATCACGCCTCGTGTCGTGCCAATTCTTCCAGCAATCGTGCCTCATCCCAAATCTCAATTCCGAGTGATTCAGCCTTCGTCAACTTCGACCCCGCCTTTTCACCTGCGACTAAGATATCGGTTTTCTTACTAACACTCCCGGTCACGTCCGCACCGAGTATCTCAAGACGCTTTCCAGCTTCCGAACGTTTTAACGATTCCAGTGTCCCGGTCAAAACAATCGTTTTCCCGGAGAACGGTGCATTCGATTGATCGATCCGTTGACCAAGAAACTGTTGGTTCAGTCCAAGCGCTGCTAAATCCTGAATTAGTGCCTGTGCTTCCGGATGCTCGAAGTACTGCGTAATCGAGTCAGCAATTTTACTGCCGACTCCGTCGATCGCCACAATTTCATCGTAACTTGCTTGCGCGATTCCGGTTAACGTATCAAAACGTTCTGCGAGCAGATACGCTGCTTTTTGACCGACGAGACGGATCCCTAGACCAAAGACGAGGCGTTCGAGTGAATTTTGTTTCGACGCCTCGATTGCCGCCAGTAACTTATCGACTGACGTTTCTCCCATCCGTTCATAGGTCAAGAGTTCGTCACGATCGAGACGATACAAATCAGCAAGCGTCCGAATTGCTTGATGTTCATACAGTTGACGGACAACTTTTTCACCAAGCCCATCGATGTTCATCGCTTGGCGCGAGACGAAGTGGATGATGCCTTCCGTCAACTGGGCGGGACATTCCGGACTGACGCAGCGCACGTCGACTTCACCTTCGAGGCGGACGAGCTCCGACTGACAGGCAGGACATTGTTTCGGGAATTCAATCGGTTGTTCCGCCCCCGTTCGTTCTGAAACGACGACACTGACGACAGCCGGAATAACGTCCCCCGCTTTTTTAATGATGACTTGATCGTGCAGGCGGATATCTTTTTCCATGATGAAGTCCGCGTTGTGTAACGTCGCATAACTGACGGTCGAACCGGCAACGACGACGGGTGCGAACCTTGCGCGTGGTGTCACTTTCCCGGTCCGTCCGACACTAAAGTCAACTTCTTCGACGGTCGTCATCACTTCTTCAGCAGCAAATTTATAGGCGGTCGCAAACCGTGGACTCTTCGCAGTAAATCCGAGTTCTTCCTGATCGTCATAACGGTCGACCTTGAGCACGATGCCATCGATTTCATACGGCAATGTCGCACGCTCTGCCGTCCAGTACGTGATGAACGCTAAAATATCTTCTACCGTCTGACATGTTTTCATTTCTTTGTTCGTCGGTAAACCGAGCTGTGCCAGTTGTTCCATCGCTTCACTATGAGAGCGCGCCGTCAGCGTATTGACACCGACACCGTAGACGAATAACGATAAATTGCGTGACGCCGTTATCGACGAGTCGAGTTGCCGTAAGCTACCGGCTGCGGCATTTCGTGGATTGGCGAATAATGCTTCTTCGCGTGCCGTCCGTTCCTCGTTTAAGCGCTCGAACGATTGTTTCGGCATGTAGGCTTCGCCGCGAACTTCAACCGTCTCCTGCTCACGCAGACGTAACGGTAACGCTTTAATCGTCCGTAAGTTTTGGGTAATGTTCTCCCCGACCGTTCCGTCACCCCGTGTCGCCCCACGAACGAGTAGTCCGTCTTCATACTTTAAAGAAATCGCGAGTCCGTCGAACTTCAGCTCCGCGACATATGTCGTTGCACGACCGAGCGACCGTTCAATCCGCTCGACCCATTCCCGGATCTCCGTTTCATCGAAGACGTTGCCAAGTGAGAGCATCGGTAAGTCATGCGTCACCTTTTCGAATGCTTCGAGTGGCGCTGCTCCGACACGTTGGGTCGGAGAATCCGCCGTAATCAGTTCCGGATGGGCCGTTTCCAGTTCAGTCAGTTCCCGTAGCAATTGATCGTACGTGCTATCCGGTACGGTCGGCTGATCTTTTACGTAATATTCATAGCTGTACTGATTTAGTTTTTGGCGCAATGCTTCGATGCGTGCTTGGTCTTCCATTTTGACGCCTCCACTCATACCTTTTTAATTGGTGCGAATTTTGCAAGCAGCCGTTTAATCCCGACTGCCGGGAACGCGATATCAATCTCAAGACTATCGCCAGACCCACGTGTTTGGACGACCGTACCTTGCCCCCACTTACCATGCTCTGCCTTGTCCCCGACATTCCAGCCAAGTGACTCGGCGCCGGATGTTTTCATCGCTGTCGGTTTCGTGACCGAACGACCGATAACAGCTTTCCCTTGCGGAACCGGACGATCTTCCCATGGGAGTGGTTTGGGTTTTTTACCAGTCCGTTCGATAACTTCTTCCGGTAACTCGGCTAAGAAACGCGATTCTTGGTTCGCATTTGTCCGTCCGTATAACGAGCGCATCCGCGCATGCGAGAGATAAAGTCGTTTTTCTGCTCGCGTGATGCCGACGTAGGCCAGGCGGCGTTCTTCTTCCATCTCGTCTTCATCTTGCAGCGAACGGCTGTGCGGGAACAAACCTTCTTCCATTCCAATCAGGAAGACGACCGGGAACTCAAGCCCTTTCGCCGAGTGCAACGTCATCAACGTGACTTGCTCACCTGGATCCGTTTCATCAAGCGAATCAACATCGGCGACGAGTGTCAAGTCGGTCAAGAAGGCGATGATCGTCCGGTCTTCCGGATCTTCTCCTTCTGTCTCCTTCTCGAAATTTTGCGCGACAGTGATAAACTCGTTGATGTTCTCAAGACGACTTTGTGCTTCAAGCGTCTTGTCTTCCTTTAAGACTTGACGATAGCCTGATTTTTCAAGAACTTCCTCGACGAGCTCCGAGATGCTGATAAATTCCTGCATCTGGCGTAACCCCATGATCATCGTCCGGAAATCCGTCAATTTAGCTGCCGTCTTTGGTGCGATATTCGACAATTCGATATCACGGATGGCATCCATCAAGGACACACCCTGAAGATCAGCGAAGTCACGTAATTTATCAATCGTTGTCGCCCCGATTCCACGTTTCGGTTCATTGACGATTCGGGCAAAGGATAAATCCTCGTTCGGGTTCGAAATCAGGCGGAGATAGGCAAGAACGTCTTTGATTTCTTTTCGATCGTAGAACTTTGTTCCGCCAATCATTTTGTACGGTACGTTTGACTTCAGTAACGTTTCCTCGATTGCACGCGATTGAGCGTTCGTCCGGTACAAAATTGCGATGTCGTTAAGCTTCATCCCGTAACGTAGCGAATTGCGAATTTCTTGGACGATGTAAAAGGCCTCTTCCCGCTCGTTTTCCGCCGTATGGATAATCAATTTTTCCCCTTCGAGATTTTCCGTCCAAAGCTTTTTATCTTTTCGTGTACTGTTGTTTTTGATGACATGGTTTGCCGCATCAAGAATTCGTTTGGACGAACGATAGTTTTGTTCGAGCAAGATGACGCGGGCTGTCGGATAATCCTCTTCAAACGACAAGATGTTCGCGATATCCGCACCACGCCAGCGATAAATCGACTGATCGGAGTCACCGACGACACAGAGGTTTTGATGTGCGGCTGCTAATAAGTTAACGAGATCGTATTGGGCTTTGTTCGTATCTTGATACTCATCGACATGGATGTAACGGAATTTTTTTTGATAAAAGGCGAGTACGTCCGGTGCTTGTTTGAATAACTCTGTTGTCTTGCCAATCAAGTCATCGAAATCGAGCGCATTATTGCGGCGTAAGACGGATTCGTATCCTTTATAAATTTCAGCGACTGTTTTTTCATATGGATTTGTCACGATTGACGCATAGAACTCAGCACTCCGTAATTCATTTTTTTGACTTGAAATAATAGAGAGCATCGACCGTGGATCCCATTTCTTCGGATCAAGGTTCTGTTCTTTCAAGACCAATTTAAGTGCCGACTGCTGATCGCTTGAATCAAGGATTGTAAAGTTCCGGTCGTAACCAAGCTTATCGATATCACGACGTAACATCCGGACACACATCGAGTGGAAGGTCGAGACCCAGATGTCGTTTGCGACCCCGCCGACTAAACGACCGATTCGGTCACGCATTTCCCGTGCGGCTTTATTCGTAAAGGTAATCGCTAAGATGTTCCATGGTGCGACTTGTTTTTCCGCCATCAAATAGGCGACACGGTGCGTCAAAACACGTGTCTTCCCCGAACCGGCTCCTGCCATGATCAGCAAGGGACCGTCCGTATGTTTGACCGCTTTCGCCTGCTCCGGATTCAATCCGCTCACGAGCTGTTCACTTAAATTAAACATGTAATAGCCTCATTTCTTTTTTCCGAACTTTTGTTCTTATATTTTATCGTGTTGCTTCTACTGTCGCAAGTGCTGCTTTTAAATCCTCATAAATGATATTTCCGACGACAATCGTATCAGCATACCGGAACATTTCCCGAGCCCGCTCGACGGAATCGATTCCGCCCCCATAAAACAGCCGCGCCTGCCGGACGACGTCCTTGACGGCTGCGACGACTTCCGGATTGCCATAGACGCCGCTGTACTCAAGATAGACGATCGGCAGACGGAACACACTGTCCGCGAGTTGAGCGTAGGCGACGACTTCTTCGTCCTGTAATACTTTTGCTTTTGTGACGTGCGCGACCTTCGCCTCCGGATTCAAGACGATGTAGCCTTCCCCGACCAGGTCGGCATGGGCCAGCATATGCCCGACTTCCTGTAAGGCTTCGACCTGTTTTTCGACCAGATATTCTAGCGTACCGCTATTTAAGACGCTCGGAGTCAAATACGTATCAAACCCCATCGTCGCCGCTTCGAGCTCAGAAATTTCAAGTGCGACCGCGACCGGATATCTTCGCAGACGCATCAGTAAGTCGAGCGTCGCATCCAGCGTAATATCATCGGTTCCGCCGACGATGATTGCATCTGTTCCAGAGGTTGCGATTGCTGCGAGGGTCGTCTCCTCGATTTCTTTTGCTGGATCTAATTTAAAGACATGCCGCCATTCATCATACGGTAGTAACACGTTCGTCCCATCCTTCCTATCTTGTTCATCTCTAATTAGTATAAAACAAAAACCCATCTCGCGCAGGGCGAGATAGGTCAAGTAGTCGCGCGTCGTTTCGTTAAGAGTGCTGCGAGTCCGAGCGCTAAAAATCCGTAAAGGACGGCGAATGCCCATGGCTCAGCGAGAAAAAAACCGAGCACCGGGACGTCGAGTAACGATGATTCAGGCGAGCAGAGTGCCCGTCCATTGACGATTGCCAGAAATGGCAAGGCCGGAACAGCAAAGATGTAACCAAAATTAATCCAAAATGTACGATTCATGCAATCGTCTCCTTAACCGATAATGACGGATTCCTTCGGATAATTGTATTTTCGTTTTGGCTGATTCGCTTTTAAGAGTAAGACAAACGAGATGACACCGATTCGTCCGATGAACATTAAAATCGATAATGTCCATTTTCCGACATTCGATAACTCACTCGTGATCCCGAGCGATAACCCGGTCGTTCCGAATGCGGAACATGCTTCAAAGAACAGCACAAGGAATGGTGCATCCTCGAACATGAGCAAGACAATCAATCCGATGATCGTCACTCCCGTCGAAACGACAATGACGACGAACGATTTCCAAATGTCCGATTGGTCAATTTCACGTCCGAAAATCTTGATTCCATATTCTCCACGGATGAAGGCGACAACACTAAGTAATGCAACAGCAAACGTCGTTGTCCTGATCCCCCCACCGACGGATGATGGAGAAGCACCGATGAACATTAAAATGGATAAGACGAAGACGGAAGCTTGTGAAAATGTCGTAATATCAACCGTCGTCAATCCACCATTTCGTGTCGTAACCGACTGGAACAGCGCATCGACAATTTTTTCATCAATCGGTAATCCTTTAAAGGACTGGTTCCATTCAAACAGCAACAGACTGCCTGTCCCGAACAGGACGAGGATGAAGAACGTCGAGGCTGTCAGTTTCGTAAATAACGAAAAGTGATACGGTTGTCGTGTCGATTGACGTGTTGCCCGGTAGGCAAAGTATCGTCGCACTTCAACAAGTACAGGGAAACCAATCGCACCGAGTGTCAATAAGACGATTTGCATAAAGACGACAAATAAGTCTCCTCGAAACGGAAGAAGCGACTCTCCTGTGATATCGAACCCTGCGTTCGTCGTCGCACTGACTGAACCGAAGACACCTTGCAACATTGCTTCACCGATCGTCGGAAAGTATTTCGTATAATAAAGGCCTAAAATAAGTGCACCGATCAATTCAATGGAAAGAATGATTAAGATGACTTCACGGATATATTTGACGACCCCTTGCATCGTCGTCTGGTTTTGATCACGAACGACGAGTTGCCGTTCTCGAAAACCGATTCGCTTCCCCAAGATGACCCACATTGCGATATGGAGCGACATCAAGCCAATTCCACTTACCTGCACCAAAATCATGATCATAAAATATCCGAACGTCGTAAACGTATCGGAGACGGAAACGGTCGTCAATCCGGTCACACTGACACAGCTAACCGCCATGAACACCAAGTCTGTAAAATCCCAGTCATAGTCTCCACGGGTCGACCACGGTAGTCCTAATAAAATGATTGCGATGATGACAGCAACGAAATAGATGATGACGAGCGACTGGATCGGCGTCAGTTTTCGAATGAAATGCTGAATCTTTTGTTGAAACGCTAAATCCATCCAGGTTCGTCCTCCTTCATCAAAGCAGCGGATAACCGATTAGTTATCCGCTACTGTTTCTTCTTTCAAACCTAAACGTGCTAACGCTAAATCGTAACCACCAGAGCCATAGTTCAAACAACGTTTCACACGTGAAATCGTCGCCGTCGACGCCCCGGTCGCCTTCTCGATTTTATGATACGTGTTTCCTTCACGTAGTTGACGTGCCACTTCGAGACGTTGCGCAAGCGCTTGAATCTCGTTGACCGTCGCTAAATCTTCAAATAAAGTGTAGCAATCTTCTAATGAATCCATCTTCATGATGGCCGTAAATAATTGGTCGAGTTCTTTCCCTCGTAATTTATCGAGTTGCATCTTGTAACTTCCTTTCCCATTCAATCACTCTTTAATAGTTTAAAGCGCGACGTTTTAAATTTCAAGCATCAGCGTAAAATCGCTGGGAAAAGAACTTTTTTCCGAAGGACTTCATAGATGCCTTGCGGCGTGATGCGGACATACGGCAAGTGCGTCGATGCAAGGAATAATAACGTATAAATCGGATCTTCGAATTGGTACCCCCGTGCGAACAACGCTTCACGCAATGCTGTTTCCTGAACGATTAAGTCTTCGAGCGGTAAATCAGAAGTCTGTCCCATCAACGTCAACGGAATCTCGGCAATCACTTCCCCGTCTTCGACGAGAACAATTCCCCCACCGAATGCTTTCATCCGTTCAAACGCCACCTGCATATCTTGTTTCGATTTCCCGATCATTAAGATATCACCACTGATTGAATAGGAACTGACCATCCCCCCGACGTTCGTCGCAAAGTTTTTCAAAACCGTATTAAGGCGCCATTTCCCTTGCCGATCAAGCAACATTAAAAACGACTCATTGCAATCGGCAGGTAAGACAGGCACACTCGTATCATGTTCAACTTGATACAATTTCATGATGACCGAGTTGATCATCTCAAGACCAACCGGCATGCTGAATGAAAAATCTTGATCCGTCAATGAGACGCTGACTTCAGACTTCTGCATTAATTCCATCGCTTGATCGAGTGCTTCAACGGGGTAGCACGGAATATCGTCGCGCCGGACCCACGTCCCGCGTGCTAGGACATCGACGGGTGTCGGTTGATCGATCGCTTCTAAAATATTTAAGTGGGCAATCCGTCCCGGTGCGATACTTCCCAGGAGATGATCAAGATTAAAGTGACGTGCTGCATTGTACGAGGCAATCCGGTACGCTTCTTCTGCCGGAATTCCCGCAGCAAGCATCAAGCGGACCGTCTCGTCCATCAAACCAGACTTATAGAAGGACGGTGTCGAACCATCTGTCGTCACGAGAACCTTTTCATAATTTTGTAATCCGGCTTCGACAAGTCCTGCAAAAATGTCCGGTAAATCAGGACGAATCGATGAGTAACGAATCGTCGTCGTATATCCTAATTCAAGACGCGTCAATGCTTCCTCGACCGTCATCGCCTCATGGTCACTCGTTACGCCATAAAGTGCCATCTTTGTCAGGGTTTTCGCAGATGCTCCCGGGAAATGCCCTTCAATCGGTTTTCCGAGCTTCATCGCGTCCTGCATCCATTGAAGTAACTCATCATCGCCTTGTGAAAGACGGGGCCATCCTGTCAATTCTCCCGCCTGAATAACTTGGGGATGTTTGAGCCAGGCTTGAATCCGCTTGTTGTCAATCGAGATACTATCTGCATCAAGTTCCGTCTGTGCGTCGAGTCGTGCCCACCAATACATCGATGTCGGAATATCCGCTAACGCTTCAACTTGTGCAAACGCTTGCTCGACGGGCTCTAACAAAAGGAGCATATTATCATTGACGAGTGTCGTCGTTCCACGCTCCGCAGCAAACTTCGCGAGCGTCGCCGGATTATATAATTGGAAGGGATGGGCATGCGGTTCAATGTATCCTGGTACGATGAATTTCCCTGTTGCATCGTAGACCTCGTCCGCCTGGTCCGGCATATCCGGTCCGACATAGATAATCCGGTCTCCGCTAACCCAGATATTCGCCGTGCGCCATGCTTTCAACCCATGATTTAAGTACGTCGCATTTTCAAGTACGAGTGTAGGTGCAAGCTGTCCGCTGATGACCGCTTGGTGACCACGTACTTCAGTTTTCGTCCAAGGGGACCTTCCACAATTCTTTTTCACGAAAGCTCGACCTCCTTTTATTTTCTGAAAACGCTTTCTTATACTTCTTATACTAAAATGTTATCAAAAAAGTTTCAAGGTAATTTCATGTATATCCGACCTATTTCGACAAAATAACACAAAACTGTCAAGGAAGACAATCAACTTTCGCTTGTTCCTTCGATTGAACGTCTGCTCTTCTCACATTTTTTCCGGTGTTGGACTGTATCGAACCTGATGCTTATCATGTCAGCCGCTCCTCTCCTTCTCGAATCGTCTTCTAGCGGCAATCCTTCGCGCCGCTTCGCTACGCTGCAGGGTCGCTCTTGATTGCTTTTCGCTAAGAAGCGATTCAAGTCGGAAGTCGCGTCCTGACAAAAGTTTCGCTTCTCGTGACTCCTGCGGGGAATAGCGCGGTTCGCGCTGTCAGAGGCAGGCGAGACCCTGCTACTTGTTCGTAGAATCAAGGAGCAACGGCTCGCGCCTCGCCCGAGGAAAGCACGAGAAGGAAGAATCTTTTTGTCAAAACCAACCTCTCAAAAAACGACATCCCGACACAGCTTTCGCTTCTCGTGACTCTTACAAGGAAAAGCACAAGAAGGAAAAACTTTTTGTCAAAACCCTTCTTTCAAAAAAAAGCCAAGCGAAATCGCTTGGCTTTTACATAACAGTTATATTCAAATTCATGTTGTCCGAAACGCCTTTTTCGCAATATCCGTCCGGTAAAAGAAACCGGTTTGATCAAACGAAGCTAACCCTTGATAAATATCAGCGACTGCTGCTTCCATCGTCGCGGCTTGACTGACACAGACGAGGACACGCCCGCCTGCTGAAACGAGTGTATCGTCCTTTTCTGTCGTCCCGGCATGAAAGACTAAGACTTTCGAATCGATTGATGTAAGATCAATCGGTTGTCCTGTCTGCGGTCGTTCCGGATATCCGTCTGCCGCGATGACGACACCGACCGTCGCAGCATCAGACCACAGGACTTCAGGTTCCTCACCTGCTGCGAGCGGGATGATGACATCGAGCAAGGGGGTTTCGAGACGCGGTAAGATGACTTCTGTTTCCGGATCCCCGAACCGCGCATTAAACTCGATGACGGACGGTCCGCGGTTCGTCAACATCAGACCCGCGTATAAGAATCCTGTAAAGGGAATCCCTTCGCTTGCCATCTGCTCGACGAGGGGACGCAAGATCCGTGTCATCGCTTCATCCGTGACGGCTTGTTCATCGAATTGAGGCAACGGGCTGTAAGCTCCCATTCCACCGGTATTCGGTCCGGCATCACCATCGAAGGCGCGCTTGTGATCTTGCGACAAGACCATCGGGATGACGGTCTCTTCATGGACGAATGCCATCAAGGAACACTCTTCTCCGACGAGACATTCTTCGATGACGACACTACTTTGGTCACCGAAGTCACCGGCGAAGATGTCTTCAATTGCGCGAACTGCTTCATCGAGCGTCGTCGCCACCGTGACGCCTTTACCTGCTGCGAGACCATCTGCTTTGATGACGATCGGTGCCCCTTGACGGGAGACATACGCTTTCGCTTCTTCTGCCGATGTAAAGACAGCGAATGCTGCCGTCGGAATCCCTGCCCGTTCCATCAATCCTTTGGCGAACTGTTTACTTCCTTCAAGTGCCGCCGCTTCACGCGAAGGACCAAAAATCTTAAGATCCGCTGCTTCGAAGGCATTGACGACACCGAGGACAAGTGGGCCCTCTGGTCCGACAATCGTCCAATCAATCTGTTCGTCTTTAGCAAATTGGACAAGCTCACTGATGGCATCTTCCCGAATCGGGACACATGTGGCTTCCGTCATCCCGACATTTCCCGGCGCGGCATAAATCGTTTTGACTCGTTCATCTTGTGCTAGCTTCCAGACGAGCGCGTGTTCACGCCCGCCTTTTCCGATTACTAATACCTTCATGCAAGTCGCCTCCACTCAGTGTTTGAAATGACGGACATTCGTAAAGATCATCGTGACGCCGTGTTCGTTACACGCATCAATCGACTCTTGGTCACGAATCGACCCACCCGGTTGGATGATTGCCGTAATCCCGGCTGCCGCCGCGGCTTCGACCGTATCGCGCATCGGGAAGAAGGCGTCAGATGCGAGAGATGCACCAATCGCCTTGTCACCGGCTTGCGCGATGGCGATGCTCGCCGACCCGACACGGTTCATCTGCCCTGCCCCGACACCGACCGTCACTTCATCTTTCGCTAAAACAATCGCGTTCGACTTGACGTGTTTGACAGCACGCCATGCGAGCTTCAAGTCTTCCCATTCGGCTGCTGTCGGTTTACGGTCCGTGACGACACGTGCTGCTGCATCATCTAACGTCTCATCGTCGCTATCTTGGACAAGCATACCGCCAGCGACGGCTGTATAGCGAATCGCTTGGACACGTTTGACATCCAGTTCAAGCAAACGCAGGTTTTTCTTCGCTGCCAACAGCTCGAACGCTTCTGTCGTAAACGATGGGGCGATGATGATTTCAAGGAAGATGCCACTGAGCTGCTCCGCTGTCGCGAGATCGACTTCACGGTTCAGAGCGACGATGCCGCCAAAGATCGAGACCGGATCTGCTGCATGCGCCCGGCGGAAGGCTTCGTCGATTGTCGGACCGACAGCGACGCCACACGGGTTCATGTGTTTGACGACGACGGCTGCTGCTTCGCGGAACTCATCAAGGATTTCAAGTGCGGCATTGGCATCTTGAATATTGTTGTATGACAATTCTTTTCCGTGCAGTTGGTTCGCTGATGCAAGAGACGCCCCACGATAAATCGGTGTTTTATAAAACGCCGCTTCCTGATGCGGATTTTCTCCATAGCGTAAGTCTTGTACCTTCTCGAGCGTAATCGTTAATTGCTCCGGGAATTTTTCTCCCGTTTGTGTCAAGAAGTAGTCCGCAATCAAGGCGTCGTAGGCTGCCGTATGACGGAAGGCTTTCGCTGCTAATTTTTGGCGTGTTTCAAACGTCGTTCCACCGAGGTTGATTTCTTTGATGATTTCGCTGTAGTCTGCTGGATCAACGACAACCGTCACGGCTGCATGGTTTTTCGCAGCAGAGCGAATCATGCTCGGTCCACCGATATCGATGTTTTCAATTGCGTCTGCGTAAGGAACGTCCTCTTTCATAACCGTTTCCTTAAATGGATACAAATTGACGACAACGAAATCGATTGGTTTGATGTGTTGCTCTGCCATTTGTTCGCGGTGCGTCTCTAAATCACGACGTCCAAGTAAACCTCCATGGACCATTGGATGTAACGTTTTCACACGACCGTCAAGCATCTCCGGGAATTGTGTGACTTCACTGATACCGATGACCGGAAGTCCTGCTGCCTCAAGTGCTTGATGGGTCCCGCCTGTCGATACAAGTTCAATCCCTGCTTCGTGAAAGGCTTGTCCCAGTTCTACGACTCCTGTTTTATCCGATACACTAATTAACGCTCTCATACGTTTGCCCCCTCTTTAATCCACTCTTCGATGACTTGCGGATACAATCTGTGCTCTACTTGCTGAATCGCTTTCTGTAGCGTTTCCCGCGTCATATCCTCAGTGATACGGACCGCTTCCTGTGCCATGATTGGTCCCGTATCCATTCCTTCATCGACTATATGAATTGTAACACCTGTGATTTTAACTCCGCCACGAAATGCTTGCCCGATGGCATCTTTTCCTGGAAATGCCGGAAGCAGCGACGGATGGATGTTGACGATTCGTCCGGCATACCGTGCGAGAAGGACATCACCGACGAGACGCATATATCCGGCTAGGATAATCCGTTCCACGTCTCGCCGCTCTAGTTCCGCAACGATTTCGCGTTCAAAAGACGGTTTATCCGGGTAGTCCTTGGCTGTAAAAACAAACACATCACAGCCACGTCTTCGTGCCCGCTCGATGACGAGCGCCTCTTTTTGATCGCAGACGACGAGTTCAATCGTCGCCTGTAAACGTCCTGCCTCAATCGCTTCAAATAACGCTTCAACATTACTCCCGCTTCCGGAAGCAAAACAGGCAAGCCTCATTGGTCGACTCCTTTGATGCGAATCCCGTCTTGATCTGTCACCGTCCCGATCGTATAGGCCGTTTCATTTTCGCGCGCCAGGCGTGCCGTCACTTCGGCCACGTGTTCCGGCTTGACGATCATCATGTAGCCGATCCCCATGTTGAAAACGTTATACATCTCGTCACGCGGAATGTTTCCGGCTTGTTCAAGCCAATCGAAGACCGGTAACGTCGGCCATTTTTTCGGATCAAACGTCGCCCCGCAACCTTCCGGGAGGACACGTGGTACGTTTTCATAGAAACCGCCACCCGTGATATGGACCATCGCTTGAATCTTCTCTGTTTCGAGCGCTGCTTTGACCGCTTCGACATAAATCCGTGTCGGCATCAACAAGGCATTGCCGATCGTGTTACCGAGCATCATCAATTCATCTTCATACTGAAGACCACTTTCTTCGACGATTTTCCGAACGAGTGAAAATCCGTTCGAGTGAACACCTGACGACGCGAGCCCTAAAATGACATCACCGGGTGTAACGCCTTCACCAGTAATCAATTTCTGTTTTTCGACGGCACCGACGGCAAAGCCGGCAATATCATACTCACCGTCTGCATACATCCCTGGCATCTCTGCCGTTTCGCCACCGATTAACGTACAGCCCGACTGGACACAGCCTTCGGCGACACCGGCGACAATCCGTTCGATTTTCGACGGAATGGCTTTACCGAGTGCGATGTAGTCAAGGAAATAGAGCGGTTCTGCGCCTTGAACGATGATGTCGTTGACACACATCGCGACACAATCAATCCCAATCGTATCGTGTTGGTCGAGGGCGAAGGCAAGTTTTAACTTCGTTCCGACGCCATCTGTCCCGCTGACGAGGACCGGTTCTTTTAGATTCAATTGACTGAGGTCGAACATTGCACCGAAACTTCCGAGTCCCGTCATGACTTCCTTCCGCATCGAACGGGCGACGTGTTTTTTCATCCGGGATACGGATTCGTACCCTGCGGTCAGGCTAACACCTGCTGCTTCGTATTGTTTACTCATGCTTTGTTCCCCCATCTATTCAAAGTTTGGCTTCTAGTTCAATTGCACCGATCGGTGTTGGATATTCGCCTGTGAAACAAGCCGTACATTGTCCTTTCAGTGGACCATCGAACGGACGGTCAATCGCATTGACCATTCCGTTGACTGTCAGAAACTCCAGTGAGTCAGCACCGATTTCTTGGCAAATCTCACTGGGTGTCAGGCGGGCGGAAATCAGTTCGTCTTTTGACGACGTATCGATGCCGTAATAACACGGATTCGTGATGGGCGGCGCCGTGATGCGGACATGAACTTCCGTTGCCCCGGCTTCGCGTAACAGTCCAACGATGCGGCGGCTTGTCGTCCCACGCACGATGGAATCATCAACCATGATGACCCGTTTGCCGTTGACGACACCCCGTAGTGCCGACAGTTTCATTTTAACGCCGCGTTCCCGTAATTCTTGCGACGGCTGAATGAACGTCCGTCCGACGTAACGGTTTTTAATCAATCCCATCTCGTAGGGAATCCCGCTCGCTTCCGCATAACCAATCGCAGCGGAGATACTTGAATCCGGAACACCTGTGACGACATCTGCCTCGACCGGTGCTTCTTCGAACATTTTTTTCCCGAGCGCTTTTCGTGCCGTGTGGACATTGACCCCATCAATCATCGAATCGGGACGGGAAAAGTAGATGTATTCCATCGAACACATCGCCCGCTCATGCGGTTCCATATACTGCCGTGAGGACATGCCGGACGTCGTGATCGTCACGAGCTCTCCCGGCTCGATGTCACGAATGAACTCGGCCCCGACGATATCAAAAGCACACGTTTCCGATGAAAAGACGATGCCGCCATCTGGTGTTTTCCCGAGTGATAACGGGCGCAGACCATGTGGATCGACGGCGACGTACAACGTATCTTCCGTTAAAAAAAGAAAGGCGAATGCACCGACAAGCCGCGCCAGACTATCGGCAATCCGGTCTTCGAGTGTCGGTAGTTTACTCCGTTTGACGAGGTGGGCGACGACTTCCGTATCGCTTGTTGTCTGGAAAATCGCCCCTTCCGCCTCAAGTAAATGTTTTAACGAATCGGCATTGACGAGATTCCCGTTATGGGCAAGTGCCAAGTCACCCGTCCGTGATTTGAAGTGAAGCGGTTGTGTGTTCTCGAGCGTGTTGCCACCAGCTGTCGAGTAACGGACGTGTCCGATCGCATGCTGTCCGGCTAACGAATCGAGTGTCTCTTGTGAAAAAACTTCCGTCACAAGTCCTTGTCCCCGGTGTGGAAGAAGCAGGTTGCCGTCGCTCGCGACGATTCCTGCGCCCTCCTGCCCCCGGTGTTGCAGACTGTGGAGACCATAATAAGCAAGTTGTGCCGCTTCCGGTTGTCCGAAAATCCCGAATACCCCACACTCTTCATTTAATCCTTTGATGTCATATAACACGCGATCGCCCCTTCCCAGTCGGCTTGCAGTGTTGAACGTGTTGCTTCGATGAGTGTGTCCGTTGTCTTGATTTGAATCGAATCCTCTGCTGTGACGTGACCTAGTTTTTCAGCACCTGTCTGTTCGACGAAGGCTGCCTCGTGCTCCGGCTTCACCGATACGACGAACCGGGATTGTGATTCACTGAAGAGATGTAACGCCGGTCCTTCAAATGTCACGTCGAGACCGAGCGTCGTTCCGAATGTCATTTCTGCCAAGGCGACGGCGAGTCCACCTTCCGCGACATCATGGATGGCTGTGACGAGCCCTGCCTGAACGGCTGTTTGTAAGGCACGTAAACGGGTTTGTTCGACGTTCAAATCGATGCGTGGTGCTTTCCCGAATGATTTTTCGAATTGCATGTATTGGAGTTCACTGCCACCGAACTCCGGTAACGTCTCACCGAGCACGTAGATTGCGTCGCCTGCTTGCTTGACGTGTTGTGTCGTGATCCAGTCGGTCTGGTCATGTAACCCGACCATTCCGACGACCGGCGTCGGGTGGACGGCTTTGCCGGCTGATTCATTGTAGAGCGAAACGTTTCCGCCGATGACCGGTGTCTCGAGCACGCGGCAGGCTTCAGCCATCCCGGCCGTCGCTTGTTCGAGTTGCCAGAAGCCTTCCGGTTTATCCGGATTCCCGAAATTGAGGCAATCGGTGATCGCAAGTGGTGTTGCACCACTTGCAACAATATTGCGGGCGGCTTCAGCGACGGCGATCTGACCACCGACGAACGGATCGAGGTAAACGAAACGACTGTTACAGTCTGTCGTCATCGCGAGTGCTTTGTTCGTGCCACGGACACGGATGACGGCTGCATCGGAACCCGGTGCAACGACGGTTGACGTTTGAACCATATGATCATACTGGTCGTAGACCCAACGTTTTGACGCGATCGTCGGTTGTTTGAGCAGGGCACGCCATGTTTCGACGACATCCTCGACGACCGGCAACGTCTCTTCCATTGCTTGGAACTCTTCATAATAAGCCGGAACGCGCGATGGCTTTTGATAGACCGGTGCTTCTTCCGCAAGGGCATCGACCGGTACTTCAGCGACAATCGTTCCGTGCTGGACAAGGCGAAGGACTTTTTCTTCGATGACTTCGCCGACATGAACGGCATGTAAGCCCCATTTGCTGACGATGGCTTCGATTTCCGCTTCCCGTCCGCGCTCGACGACGAGCAACATCCGCTCCTGCGACTCCGATAACATCATTTCATAAGCGGTCATGCAGGTTTCACGTTGCGGCACATCATCAAGGTGCATTTCAATTCCCATGCCGGCTTTCGATGCCATTTCGGCTGACGACGAGGTCAGTCCGGCAGCGCCCATATCCTGCATCCCGACGAGTGCCGGATGGCCGACGATTTCGAGACAGGCTTCAATCAATAACTTCTCCATGAAGGGGTCACCGACTTGGACGGCCGGACGTTTTGCTTCCGTATCCTCACCGAGATCCTCTGAAGCGAAGGTCGCACCGTGGATGCCGTCACGCCCTGTTGCCGCACCGACGTACATGACCGAGTTCCCGGCACCTTTCGCAAGACCTTTTTGAATATCTTCATGATTGATCAGTCCGATACACATCGCATTGACGAGTGGGTTTCCTTCATACGAACGGTCGAAACCGACTTCTCCGCCAATCGTCGGAATCCCGACGCAGTTGCCGTATCCGGCAATCCCGGCGACGACTTGTTCAAACAACTGATTGACGCGTGGTGTCCCGAGATGCCCGAAACGAAGCGAGTTCATCAACGCGACAGGACGGGCTCCCATTGAAAAGATATCGCGGATGATCCCACCGACACCCGTTGCTGCCCCTTGGTAGGGTTCGACGGCTGACGGATGATTATGACTTTCAATCTTAAAGACGACCGCTTGATTATCACCGATATCGACGACACCTGCGCCTTCACCTGGTCCTTGCAAGACACGGGGACCGGTCGTCGGAAACTGGCGTAAGACCGGTTTTGATGTTTTGTACGAACAGTGTTCTGACCACATGACGGAGAAGAGTCCTGTTTCCGTGTAGTTCGGTTGACGACCGAGTAAGTCGACGACCATCTGGTACTCCGCGTCGCTAAGTCCCATCGTCGCATAAATCCGTTGCTCCTGAATTTGCTCAATCGTTGGTTCAGACTGTTGTTTTAACATGGTGGGCCCCCTGTTTGACGAGTGAAGTGAATAACTTAAGTCCATCTGTTCCGCCTGTCAGCATTTCGACAGCACGCTCCGGGTGTGGCATCATCCCGAGCACATTCCCTGCTTTATTCGTAATCCCTGCAATATCGCCGCGCGATCCGTTCGGATTGTCGACGTATGTGAAGGCAATCTGTTGATTCGTCTGCAACATCGCGTACGTGGCGTCGTCACAGTAGTAGTTTCCTTCCCCGTGGGCGATTGGAATCGAAATCGTTTCGCCCGGTGCATAATCTGACGTGAAACGTGTCTCGTGATTTTCGACCTTCAGTTCGACCGTCCGACACATGAACTTCAGTCCGGTATTGCGGTGCAAGACACCCGGGAGAAGACCCGCTTCGACAAGGATTTGGAAGCCGTTACAGACACCAAGAACGGTTTTCCCTTCTGCTGCAAATCGTTTCACTTCCTCCATGATTGGTGAAAACTGGGCGATTGCGCCGCAGCGGAGATAGTCCCCGTATGAGAAACCGCCCGGAAGCAGGACACCATCGTATCCTTCAAGTGACGTTTCGGTATGGAAGACATAGTCCGCTTCCTCACCGAGCGCATCCTTGACGGCATGGTACATATCTAAATCACAGTTCGATCCTGGAAAGACGATGACCGCAAACTTCATGCCGTCGTCACCTCTTCTACTTCAAAACGATAGTCTTCCATCACCGTGTTGACGAGGAGCTTTTGGCACATGTCATGAATCATCGTGTCCGTCGTTTCATCCGAGACGAGCAGTTCGATTCGTTTTCCGATCCGGACTTCTTCGACACCCGTAAAACCGAGTTGCGCAAGACCACCTTTGACAGCGACTCCTTGTGGATCTAAAATGCTTTCCCGTAATGCGATCGATACGATGACTTTTTTCATTGTGTGTTTCCCCCTAGGCGATTGAATAGTGTTTGGTACGTGTCGATGAGTGATCCGATGTTGCGACGGAAGACATCTTTATCGAGGTGCTCCCCCGTTTCTTTATCCCACAGACGGCATGTATCCGGTGAAATTTCGTCAGCCAGCAGAATCTCGCCTGTCGGTGTTTTGCCGTATTCGAGTTTGAAATCGACGAGCGTGATCCCCTTTTCGTCAAAGTACGGACGTAAGACGGCATTGACGCGGTTCGCTTCTTGTTCAAGTAAATCGAGCTCTTCCGTAGTCGCAATCTTCAGTAAATTAATGTGTGCACGGGTGACGAGCGGATCGCCTAAGCTATCATCTTTATAGTAAAACTCAACGATTGGTGTTTCGAGCACTGTTCCTTCTTCGATCCCAAGCCGTTTGCTGAGGCTTCCGGCGACGACATTGCGGACGACGACTTCGAGTGGAATGATGGTGACACGGCGTACGAGCTGTTCGCGCTCGGAAATGCGTTCAATGAAATGGGTCGGAATGTCGGCCGCTTCAAGTACTTCAAAGAAGTGACTCGTCAAGCGGTTGTTCAGTTCACCTTTACCTGCGAACTCTGCTTTTTTCTCTCCATTAAATGCTGTCGCTTCGTCCTTGTAGACGATGCGGAGCACGTCCTGCTCCTGCGTCGTGTATAATCGTTTGGCCTTACCTTCATAAAGTGGTTGCATTGCTTTCGTCCCCCAGGATCCTAAGATGTAGACGGGGACAATGCCCCGTCTCAGGTTGATTAGTTCAAGCCACACCGTTCAAAAATTTCATCGACCCGGCTCGTATGATACGTTGGATCAAAACAAGCATCGAGTTCTGCTTCTGTAAAGAGTTGTTGAATCTCTTGTTCCTGCCATAACAAGTCACGGAACATGATTTGTTCTTCCCATGCTTGCATCGCCCGTGGTTGGACGAAGTCGTACGCGGCTTCACGCGACCAGCCTTTTTCAATCAAAGCGAGTAAGACGTGTCCGGAGAAGATGACACCATACGTCCGGTCCATGTTGCGTTTCATGTTTTCCGGGAAGACCGTCAAGTTTTTGACGATGTTGCCGAACCGGTTCAACATGTAGTTGAGTAAACCGGTTGCGTCCGGCAGAATGATCCGTTCCGCAGATGAATGGGAAATGTCCCGTTCGTGCCAAAGCGAGACGTTTTCGTAAGCCGTCACCATGTGTCCACGAATGACCCGGGCAAGCCCTGTCATGTTTTCTGAACCGATCGGGTTACGTTTATGTGGCATCGCGGATGATCCTTTTTGACCTTTCGCGAAGAATTCTTCGACTTCTCGTGTTTCGGTTTTTTGAAGACCACGAATTTCCGTCGCCATCTTCTCAATCGATGTTGCGATTAACGCGATCGTCGACATGTAATGGGCATGACGATCACGCTGCAGGGTTTGCGTCGAGACCGGCGCCGGTTTCGTTCCAAGCTTCTCACAGACATATTTTTCGATGAACGGGTCGATGTTCGCAAACGTTCCGACCGCACCTGACATTTTTCCGTATTCGACGGTCTCACGTGCAGCGTCGAAGCGGACTTTGTTCCGTTTCATCTCTTCGTACCAGAGGGCAAGCTTCAGACCGAATGTCGTCGGTTCGGCATGGACACCGTGTGTCCGTCCCATCATGACCGTGTATTTATGTTCGTTCGCTTTGACTTTCAAAATCTCGATGAAGCGGTCAAGATCCGCTGCGAGAATATCGTTTGCTTGCTTCAAGAGATACGAGAGTGCCGTATCGACGACATCCGTTGACGTCAGTCCGTAATGGACCCATTTACGTTCTTCACCAAGCGTCTCCGATACAGCGCGTGTAAAGGCGATGACGTCATGGCGTGTCTCTTGTTCGATTTCATTGATGCGGTTCACATCAAACGAGGCATTGTCCCAAAGGAGTTTCACATCTTCTTTTGGAATGACACCAAGCTCGCTCCACGCTTCACAAGCTAAGATTTCGACTTTCAACCAAGCCTCAAATTTATTCTGTTCTGTCCAAATCGCTTTCATCTCAGGTCGTGTATACCGTTCGATCATCTAACCGTCTCCTTCCAGATTTGCAGGCGCTCGACTTCGGCTAATGCTTCTTCGACTGAATCCGCTAAGATGTTCAAGTGCCCCATCTTCCGTCCTGTCTTCGCTTCCTGCTTTCCATATAAGTGAACTTTCGTCCGTGCCGATAATGTATGTTGTTCCTCGGATAATGCTGTGACATGTTGACCTAGGATGTTCGCCATGACGACCGGTGTCGTCAGACGGGTATCACCGAGCGGGAGCCCACAGATGGCACGGATGTGCTGTTCAAACTGTGACGTCTCACACGCATCGATGGAATAATGCCCCGAGTTATGTGGGCGTGGCGCCAGTTCATTGACGATGATTTCTGAACCGACAACAAAGAGTTCGATCGCGAGCGTCCCAATCAAGCCGACTGCTTCGGCAATGTTCGTTGCCAAATCAATTGCCTGTTGTGACAGCTCATTTGAAATGCGGGCCGGAACGATCGACAGATGAAGTATGTTATCCCGGTGAATGTTTTCGCTGACTGGAAAGACACGCGTTTCCCGTTCGCTCCGTGTGACAATGACGGAGATTTCTTGATCGAACGGTAACCATTTTTCAGCGACGTATTCGGTCGGTTCGAACGTTTCAATGGCACCTGCTAAATCAGCTGTTGTCCGAATGACCGTCTGCCCTTTTCCGTCATAACCGAAGCGAGCCGTCTTCAGGACGAAGGGTAATCCTAACCGTTCGCCTGCTTCTTTCAAGTCTGCAACGGTATGGACAGCGTGATACGGTGCGACCTGATAACCATGTCGTTCAATCATCTCTTTTTCCCGGATCCGGTGTTGCGTCTGAAACAACAACTCTGTCCCGTGGACCAACTTATCACCGATTGTCATCGCGACTTCGTGCGAGATGTTCTCAAATTCGTATGTGACGACATCTGATTCTTGCGCTAGACGCTTTGCTGCTTCGACGTCCGTAAAGTCTGCGACAATTTGTTGATCCGTGATTTGCGCGCAAGGTGCATTTTCCGTCGGATCCAGTGTCAGGAGTTCGTATCCCATTTCGCGTGCCGATAATGCCATCATCCGTCCGAGCTGGCCGCCACCTAAGATTCCAATCTTCGTCATGTCAGATGCACCTCGGAAGCGATGACTTGTCCTTCTAGTTCAACGCGCATATGGTCGAGTGCTCTCGCAATCCGCTCGTCCACTGTTCCAAGAATTTGTGCTGCCAGTAATCCGGCGTTCTTTGCACCCGCCTCACCGATCGCAACCGTAGCGACAGGCACACCACCCGGCATCTGGACGATCGAGAGTAAGGAATCGATGCCTTGAAGAGCTTTGCTTTTAATCGGAACCCCGATGACGGGGAGTGTTGTTTTGGCTGCCACCATTCCTGGCAAGTGGGCTGCCCCACCCGCTCCTGCAACAATGACCTTCAGTCCTCGTTCGCGCGCTGTTTCTGCGTAACGGAACATTAAGTCCGGTGTTCGGTGGGCCGAGACCACTTTCTTTTCGTACCGAATGTTCAGCTGATCGAGTACATCACATGTCGCTTTCATTGTTGACCAGTCAGACTGGCTTCCCATAATAACGCCAATTTCCACATTACTCATCTTCGTCTCCTCCTTTTTGCATAAAAAAAGCCCAAACCACGACTAAAAGGGTGGCTTAGGGTATAAAAAGGTACGCCAAAGAACGATCGACGAACATCCATATACCCCATAGTCCAACGATTTAGGGTCGTCGGGTAGAAACTTGCAAGCCATATCCCTGCTATTATACGAGGTGTTATATTCAATCTTCCTATCACGCCTTCATCTTAACAAGACAAGGAAGCATCCGTCAACCAAAGGCGAACAATTTAATTATCTGAAAATTTATTGTTCGTCTTTATACACAATTAGCTCATTCATTTTTTAATTGCATTCGGAATTTTTAATATTCGTTGTACAAAAAAAGGCAAAGTATCACGGTTACGTGAACTTCACCTTAGCCTGTAGTCAAAAAATGTAGTTTGCTGAACTGGGATGATTGACGTTGCACGGCCTGACTCAGACGTTGCTCTAACCTCTATTTGAGGAACGGACGGTTCATTTTTGTAAGCAAAAACGCCGATGACCCCGTTTTTCATACGGATTCATCGGCGTCTTCTATACCTGTTCTTCTCGGTCGTGACGTCCTGATACATATCCTGAGCTACGCACCTCTGTCAGAGACAAATAATCCGGAGGCGAGCGTCTAAAGGAATCAGTCAGATTCTGTTTTCGCTTTACAGTCAAAAATGATCTGTTGGCGAATCGGATACGGTTCTTCATTCGCATCTAATCCAAAAATCGGTTCTTCACGTCGAACAGTCGGACGATAACCCATGGCATCAATCCGATCGAGGCAGTCGCTGATTGTTTCATTCTCTTCAACAGCCACTCGAAGTTTTTGTTTTTTTGCCATGTGTGTCACGTTCCTTCCTTATTATATAAGTCATGCATCTTTGAAAAAACATCAAGATACAAAAAAAGTCCATAAAAAAGCGGCGGCCCTTGAGCGTATGCTCCAGAACCACCGTTTGCCTGGCAACGTCCTATCCTCACAGGGGGAAGCCCCCAACTACTTTCGGCGTTCAAGTGCTTAACTTCCGTGTTCGGCATGGGAACGGGTGTGACCACTTGGCTATCGTCACCAGACGACGGGCTCGCGCCCTCAAAACTGAAGTCATCAACAATCATCTGCTAGAACAAGGCCTCGACCGATTAGTATCACTCAGCTCCGCATGTCGCCATGCTTCCACCCGTGACCTATCTACCTCATCGTCTCTGAGGGGTCTTTCTTGATTACTCAAAGGGAAATCTCATCTTGGAGGGGGCT
>NZ_JACSMO010000018.1:0-27040 GCF_018618695.1 Exiguobacterium sp. s127
TGAATAGATACAGTATATCGATATCTCTGAACACAAAAAACCCCGAATGGGGTCTTTTATCAAGTGTCCACCATTTAGGGTTCAGTTCACTATACGGAGTCATCGGCGTTTTCTATACATATTTTCTGAACATGGCGACCAAGTGCGTAGATGAAGCAACTCCCCCGCCTGAAAAAAGCACATGTGCGAAAGCGTGATTCCTTTTTAAGTCCGTTCTTTTTTGATCAACGAATGGGCGCACGTTCGTATTGCTTCGGAAGGATGACCTCATCATGGAGTTCTGCCGCTGCATGATGAACCCAGTACGGTTGCCGTAAGAGTTCACGTGCGAGTAATACGACATCAGCACGTTGACTCCGTAAAATCTCTTCTGCCATCGTTGCTGTCGTAATTAATCCAACTGCCCCTGTCTTGATTCCTGTCGCTTGCTTGAGCTCTGCAGCATAGGGAACTTGATAACCAGGGTATACGTCTGGAATTGCATTAGCGACGACGGCACCGGAGCTACAATCGAGTAAATCGATACCTCGTTCTACTAATGCTTGCGCGAGTGGAATATAGTCCGTCGCTGTCATCCCACCCGGTGCGTGATCAGCTGCTGAAATCCGGACCCAGAGTGAGATATCCGATTTTGCTTGAATACCTTCGGTGATTTCAAGTAAGAAACGCATCCGGTTTTCAAGCGATCCGCCATACTGATCGTTTCGCTCATTTGATAACGGTGATAAAAATGTATTGATTAGATAGCCATGTGCCCCATGTAATTCAATGAAATCGTACCCTGCTTGTTCAACGCGTAATGCTGCATCGATAAATTGTTGCTGAATTTTTTTTATGTCTTCTATAGATAACTCGGCTGGACTTCCATATGAATCATCAAAGGCAATCGGACTCGGTGCGACAGGCGGACGTGCTGTCGTGCTTTTCCGTCCCGCATGTGCTAGTTGTACGCCAACTTTCGCCCCCGCTGCTTGTACTTGCTCCGCAATCCGTCGTAAGCCTTCAATTTGCGAATCTGACCAAATTCCTAAATCGCCTGCTGAAATCCGTCCGTCAGGTGTCACAGCTGTCGCTTCTAACATGACACCTCCTACACCCCCTACTGCGCGGGACGCGTAATGTGTCACGTGCCAATCCGTCACCTTACCGTCTTCTTTCGCGCTATACATACACATCGGTGCCATGATGACACGATTACGAAACGTCACATTCCCAATTTCGATTGCTTCGAATAACTTTGCCTTCATTTTATTCTCCCCCTACCGCTGATTATAATTTTGGTCGATAAAACGAACGGTTGTCGAGTGCAAACGAACGTTCAGAGAATTGTCCTGGTTCCACGTATTCAAGAAGACGATCCATCATCGTCATTCGTGCATCCAAATTATCAATTAAAAATAACACTTCTGCTTCGCGCATTTGAGGTGCTACTGCCGATCCCCACTCAGGACGACCGTGATGACTGAGCACTAGATGTTGTAAGACCGTCAACACTTCAGCATCAATCTCGAGTTCTGCTCCGACTTTTTCAAGTTCTGCGACCATTAATGAAATATGACCGACAAGTTTTCCAGGAAGCGTATACTCTGGCGTGACAGGATCTGATAACTCTTTTATTTTTGCATAATCATGTAACACGACACCTGCTACGAGTAGATCGCGATTCAATGTCGGATAGAGTTTCGCGATTTGATCGGCAAGCTTCAGCATCGACAGTACGTGGTACGATAACCCTGAATAGAACGCATGGTGGTTCTTAACAGCCGCCGGATGCGTAAAGTAGGCATTAAAGTTTTTAGTGACAAGGTGTTTGACGATTTTTTTCATATCCGCTTGTTGAATCGACTCGATGTACTGGAGTACTTCTGTTTCGATTTGTTCCCGCGGGAGTGGTGCTGCCTGAATGTACTCTTCAACATTGGTCTCATCGAGTACCGTAATTTGTTTTAGTTTCAACTGTGTCCGGCCGCGATAATCCATCACTTCACCTGCCGCATGGACGATGAACTTAGGTGCATACTTTTCGACATCACTCGTATCCCACATCTTCGTCTCAATTTCACCTGTCTTATCTGCTAAAATCAATGTGAGATATGGTTTTCCGTTCGCCGCGATGCCTTTCATCGACTGCTTAATCATCACACGTTGATCAAGCATTTCTCCAACTGCCAGTTGTCCAATACCTTTCATTTCACAACACGTCCTTTATTTTAGAAGTTAATCGTATCTTTAATATTTTTCATTATGCTTACTGCAATTCACTTATTTATTCTACTATATGGGAGCCTTAAACATGAAATTCGATTCGCACTTTAACTGGTACCGCTACATGACTGTATCAGACTACGACCAACAACTAAATAACGAAGAGACCGTCAGTCCCTCAAAAATTGAGTGGGTTCGTCAACTTCGTACAAAAGATGTCAACTTTACCCGAGCAGAACTCGGTGTCTTATACGGTTCAATCGTGACTTGGCAAAATCCTGATGATAAAAGCGACCGTCGCTTCATCTGCTATTACATCACGCCTACTGAACTCATCACGATCGGACTCTCTGAACATATTATGTCACTGACTGCACCGTTTGACTCAAAAACAGCTTTTGATGCCTTTTATGCGATTCTTTCGTTACAAATGAATACGTACTTTTCAGGCATCGATGACTTTGAAACGGAACTCTTTTCTCGACAAGATGAACTCCGGGGCAACATCAATGAGAATTCACTCGATAGCATCTTTGCCTTACGCGATACAATTGAGAACTGGTCCGACTTAATCGTCCCTTTTCAAGAATTGATTCTTGCAGGCCAAGAAGCCTTCGTCGCAGTCACTGATTTTGAACAACATCTTCCGTTTCGCCTTGCCAAACGACGTGTCGAGCGTTTATTGATGTTGATTGAACACTATCAAAAAGATATTGAGGTTCTGCTCGATTTATCGACGACCGTCTCGAACTTCAGGGGAAACGAAATCATGAAGGCCCTGACGATCTTCACGGCTGTCGCGACCCCGATGATGGCCCTCGGCGCGATTTGGGGCATGAACTTCAAGAACATGCCCGAACTTGACTGGAAATACGGTTACGCAGGTGCACTTACCCTGATCGTGATTACGACCGGTGGAATCTTTTATTGGATGAAATGGCGTGGATGGCTCGGAGCACTCGTTCGCATGCCTAAAAAACGGACAAAAAAATAGATATAAGAACATAAGTTCGTTATACTTAGTTTATCATATTTAGTTGGAGGAGGTGACTTTTGATGGGACGAAAAATCATTCATATCGATATGGACGCTTTTTACGCTTCTGTCGAACAACGCGATCGCCCTCACTTAAAGGGTGTTCCTGTCATCGTCGGTGGCCCTCCTCATGCACGTGGAGTCGTCGCGACTTGTTCCTATGAAGCACGGAAGTACGGTGTCCACAGCGCGATGCCATCTCGTCGTGCCTTTCAGCTCTGTCCGCGTGCCGTCTTCATCCGTCCCCGATTCGACGTCTATCGTGCAGTTAGTGCGCAAATCATGGAACTGTTTCTTGAAGTCACACCGCTTGTCGAACCATTATCACTCGATGAAGCGTACCTCGATGTGACGGAGAATAATTTAAATATGACGAGTGCGACCCACATCGCAGAGTATATCCTTGCTGAAATCAAACGCCGGACGGACTTGACGGCATCCGCTGGTGTCTCGAATTCGAAGCTCGTCGCAAAGATTGCTTCCGGTTATCAAAAACCGAACGGCTTAACCGTTCTCCCACCTGAGGAGGTACTTCCCTTTTTGTCTTCTTTACAAATCGGTGACTTGCATGGTGTTGGGAAAGTCACCGAGCAGACGCTTCGAAAACATGGATTTGAGACCGTCGCTGATATCCAACAGTCACCGGTCGAAGAACTCCACGGGTTACTCGGTCGGGACCGTGGAACAGAATTGTATACGATGGCCCACGGTGAAGACGAACGGTTAGTCCGTCCCCACCGTGAGCGCAAATCGATTGGATCTGAAACGACCTTCGAAGAAGATACGGAAGATATTGATACGATTTTCGAAACCTTAAAGCGAGAGGCCCAATCTGTCGTCCGTAGTCTGCAACAAAAAGAACTCGTTTGTCGGACAGTCACCGTTAAGTGGAAAACAGAGACATTCCAATCACGTTCAAAACGTTTCACTTTTCTCGAAGAGACGAACGACGAAGATCGGTTACTCACGGTAACGACAAAATTATTTAATGAAATCGAATTCACGGGTCCGATTCGTTTAATCGGAATGAGTGTCAGTCATCTTGAAGTACCACCAAAGTCGAGACAATTAACGTGGCAAGATATTGACTCCTACTTGTAAAATGAATGACTATTCAGTACACTTGAATTAGTTATTTTACTAAAGGAGGAAGAGACATGCTCTATACACTTACTGTATTCGCGGACCGTGGAGAAACTTTACTCGATGATACGTTTGAATCACCTAACGATTCAGATGCAAGGGAGGAAGGGATCCGTCGTCTCAAAGAAGGAAAGTTCGAACATAAAGGCGCCCGCGTCACGCGTGCCGGTAAATTAATTCATTTCGAGCGTGCTTATTTACCTAAAATTGTGCCTGTTGCAGGCAGTTCAACATAAGTTCTTATTGAAATCAGAGTCATCTATGTACAAATTAAGAGGAACGCGACGAAAAAGAAAGAATCTTCTATTGTCTAATGCCACTTTGTCTACACACCGAGAGCCCCGGACATTGTCCGAGGCTCTGTTTACATCTTATTGCACGTCGTCTTGATTTTGCTCCATCATTGGCGCATAAAGTTCTTCGAGCGGCTTCATGATGATTTGAGTAACTTCCGTCAACATCGTATGCATCCGTTGTTCTTCTTGCATCAATTGACTGATGAGTGGATTGTTTTGAACTTCCAACATTTTTGCTTGAGCTGAAGCCATATCGTCAGGTGTGATTTCTTCACCTTCCATTTGCTTTTGTTGAAGCTCAAGTTGAACGTTACGGAATGAAGCAAACAGTTCATTCGATGCTGGATCAGCGTTCACTTGTGTGTATAAATCTTGTAATGTTGTGTACTCCGGAGTTTCTCGCAGTGCACGTTCGAGCGTATAGGCGTGGTCATACAAATTTGTTTCAGACATATTAAAACCCTCCAATTTAGTTAAGCAATCACGATGATTGCTTGTATCATCCCAATTAAACCACCTAACAGTCCTCCAAGCCAAGTGATAGCCCGGAATTCCTTCCGAGAAATCGATAAGACGATTTCTTCGAGATACTGTGTATCGAGTAGGTCGACCTCATCACGCACAATCGATTCGACGTCGAGTGTCGTCATGATTCGTTCTGCGTGTTTCACCGCTTGGTCAATCAACCGGTCGACAATCACCGGAACGAACTCGGTCCGCACTTTCTCATCAAACCGGCCGAGATAATGGTGTAATGGCTTATCCAACGTTTCTGTTAGTGGAATCCGGTTGATGATTTCCGATTTGACGCGTTCGATGACTTGTTTCTCTAACTCTTCATCAAGGAGTGTATGAATCGGACGTTCCATCACTTGTTCGATTTCTTTCTCGACCATTTCAGTAATGAACTGACGCGTCGACTCTCCTTGTAATACCCGTTTGATTTCAGGTTGAATCATCTCCACCAAATTGATATTCGCAAGTAACATCCCGAACATTCCGCCTCCAAGTTTTCCTTGGATGAATCCGGCGGCCGTCTCCTCTAATTTCATCTTCCCTTCTGGACTATCAAAATAAACATCCGTTTGTTTTAACAATGCATCTACGACGTCAGGGATTGCTTCCTTGACTTTTAAGACTCCGCCTTCGCCGATGACTTCTTGAATCGTTGAGTTTTTCAGATGAATCACGCCGTCCATCAATTCATGTTCAAGCGTCTGTTCGATTTTTTTTCGCAATTGTTCTTCCGGTTGATTGACGAAGCGGCCGATCACTTCTCGAATCGTGACGGTTGAGTGTACCCATTTCATGAGTTCGGTCGTGACAAGATTTGTAACGGCCTCGTGCATCGCAGGTTGTCGAAGGCGTTTCCCGATTCCTTCAGGGGTCACTAAATGTTTGACAACGGTCCGTCCGAGATTGGCTGCTAGTTCATCGCGCCGTTTCGGAATTAGACCTGGTGTAAAAGGAATCCGGTACTTTCCGATATATTTTGCTTCTAGCGGTCGAAATAACATACGAATCGCAAGATGGTTCGTGACTGCACCGATTGTTGCACCTAATACAATCATTCCGATGATTTTTAAGATGGTCATGAATTCGATTTGCATAGCTCATCGTTCCTTCCGAATTTAGTATTGTGGTAAAGTCTGAGTATCACTTTTTATGTAGGAGAGATGTAACGTGCTACAGCAATTGATTTCCTTATTCAAAGATCAGTTATCGACAGACCCCACGGTATATTGCATGGATAATTATAGCGTATATCAGTTAGCGGATGGGCTTCGTTTCGGAATCGAAAGTTCCGCGTTGTCCGGGCGTGAAATCGACTTATTGAATTTAATCGCAGAACGCGTCGTCGTTTCAGCATCAACCGATACAACTTACTGGCATCAGCGTCTGGAATTATCGAGCGCCGTCGAGCACGAACCCTTCCGGATGACCCATTTCTTATTCAATCAACTCGATGATCGGACGACTGAAGATCTCGAACAGCTATTGACTTCTTTTTTCGACTCCTCGAGCATCTTTGTCCCCTTGACGACGACTCGACTGCTTGTCATTGAACGAGATGAGTTAGTGAGCGAACATGATTTAAATGACTTATTCACAGCTTTACAATCTGATTTTCTAACAGATGGAAAAGTATTAATCGGTCAACGCCGAATAAATGGAGATATCGCAGTCCAGTTCCGTCTAGAACAAGCAGCCCTTAACCTGCTTCCGTTCCGTGTCGAACGTTTCTTACCTGCCCTCACACGACTCGCTCTTTTATCGGAAACGGTCCGTGACGAGCTGACAGATCGCTTCATTGCACCACTCGAACCTGAATCGCGTGAGACGATTGATGCTTTCTGTCGTGCCAATCTGAATGTATCGTTGACAGCAAAACACTTATTTCTTCATCGTAACAGCCTTCAGTACCGACTTGACCGGTTGACAGAACAGACAGAAATCGATATTCGATCGTTTGAAGGTGCCGCCTTTTTATATACCTTGTTACTTCTAGCATAGTGCCCAAATGAAAACGGTTGCATTTCGTCATGTTGTCCATGTTCAGTTGATCCCTTTTCTTCTATACTAAGGATTGTAAGCGTTACATTACCCGATCACACTACTAGGAGGATATACACATGGCAGATATTCGTCTTGAACATATTGACAAAATTTATTCCGGCTCAGCAAAGGCCGTTGACGACTTTAACCTTCACATCCAAGACAAAGAATTCATCGTTTTCGTCGGACCATCAGGTTGTGGTAAATCAACGACACTTCGGATGATCGCTGGACTCGAAGAAATCTCAGGCGGAGATTTCATCATCGACGGTAAACGGATGAATGACGTCGCACCGAAAGACCGTGATATCGCAATGGTCTTTCAAAACTACGCACTCTACCCGCACATGAACGTGTTTGATAACATGGCATTCGGACTCAAGCTACGTAAGTTCCCGAAAGACGAAATCAAACAGCGCGTCGACAATGCGGCACGTATCCTTGGTCTGGAAGAGTACCTCGAGCGGAAACCAAAAGCATTATCAGGTGGACAGCGTCAACGTGTTGCAATCGGTCGTGCCATCGTTCGTGATGCAAAAGTCTTCTTGATGGATGAACCCCTCTCGAACTTGGATGCAAAACTCCGTGTTCAAATGCGTAAAGAAATCATCCAACTTCATAAACGTCTCGAAACAACGACGATTTATGTTACCCATGACCAAACAGAAGCAATGACGCTTGCGACGCGTATCGTCATCATGAAAGCAGGTCTCATTCAGCAGGTCGGTTCTCCTAAAGAAGTATACGATCACCCGGACAACATGTTCGTCGCCGGATTCATCGGATCCCCTTCGATGAACTTCCTAACAGGCAAACTGGCTGACGATGGACTTTTCCACGTCACAGGGACAGAAGAGAAGTTCGAAGTCCCTGAAGGCAAAATGAAAGTTCTCCGTGAACGCGGCTATACGAGCAAAGACCTCGTCCTCGGAATCCGTCCGGAAGACATTCATGCTGAATTGATTTATCAAGACACAAAAACAGCACACCGTTTCCCGGCACACATCGAAGTTTCCGAATTGATGGGTGCAGAATCGTATCTCTATTCCAAGGTAGGTAATCAAGCCTTCACAGCTCGTGTCGACTCACGCTCACACGTCGAGATGGGATCAGATCTCGACCTCTTCTTCGACATGACAAAAGCGCATTTCTTCGACGCTGCAACTGAAGCGACAATTCGTTAATTTCAACTGAATGTTTACTTTTCTAAGACTGTCCATTCGTGGGCAGTCTTTTTTATTGACAGACGTTCTTGTAACTTTGTATGATACTGCTTGTAGTCTTAAATTAATCCTATTCGAAAACTAGGAATTGAAATCATTTATTTTTAAAGGAGAGAGCGCTATGAAACACGGACTAAAGCTAGCAGTAGCAGCACTATCAACGGCGGGGGTGTTAGCAGCGTGCGGCGCTTCTAATGAAGAAGCAAGCAAAGACAGTAAGATGATTACGGTTGGTACTGAAGCGACATACCCACCATTTACGTATAAAGAAAAAGGCGAACTGACTGGTTATGACATCGATGTCATGAATGAAGTCGCTAAACGCGCCGGCTATAAAGTCGACTATAAAGCAATGGACTTTAAAGGATTGATTCCAGCACTTGATTCAGAACGTATCGATGTCATCGCGAACCAAATGGGTATCACGGATGAGCGGAAAGAAAAGTATGCATTTTCTGATGCATATACGGTATCCGGATCAACAATCATCGTCAATGAAAAAACGGACGACATCAAAACACTTGATGATTTAAAAGGTAAAGTCGTTGGTTCGACACAAGGTTCGCTTTATGCAAAGACAGCAGAAGATGCTGGCGCAAAAGTGAAGTATTATAAAGGTGCAAACCAAGTTTTAAAAGATCTTGAAGCAGGACGTGTTGATGCTGCGATGAACGATCGCTTGTTCGTTTTGACTGAACTCAAAAAAGCCGGTTATAAAGTGAAAGCAGTCGGAGAAACATTTGATAAAAATGAGTCTGGTTTCATGATGGCAAAAGATAGCAAGTATGCAGAGGACTTCAATGAAGCACTTGCAGAAATGAAAAAAGACGGTACACTTGCAGACATCGGTAAGAAATACTTTGACGAGGATATCAGTCAGTGACGGAATTGTTCACGATCGTTCGCGATAATGCGAACGTCTACGGAGAGGCGATTGGCATTACACTTCTTGCAAGTGGACTTGCCATCGTCTTTGCGCTTTTCCTCGGGTTGATTCTTGCCGTCATGCGTGACAGCCGCTTCACCGTCTTTAGCGGTTTCGCTCGATTGTATGTCTCGTTCTTCCGCGGAACACCTTTACTGTTACAGATTTTGATTTTATATAATGGTCTTGTCGCATTACAACTGACGGGCTTTCAGGCACTCGCTTTTGGATTATCACTGCACTTTTCCGCTTATATTTCGGAATCGTTCCGTGCCGCCATCGCTTCTGTCGATCGCGGGCAATGGGAAGCAGCTGATTCGCTCGGAATCCCGCGTCGGAAAACGTTCAAGGACGTCATCCTTCCTCAAGCATTATCACGCGCCATTCCGCCACTGTCGAATTCTGTCATCGATATCATTAAATCGACGTCACTCGGTACGCTTGTCGCTGTCGAAGAGTTAACGTATGTCTCGGATCAAATTTCTGCTACGACCTATCTCGTCATGCCACTTCTGCTGTTCTCAGCAGCGATTTACTGGATCATGTCGACGCTCGTACAGATGGTTCAACACCGCTTAGAAGTTCGCTTTAGCATCCCGAATTAAATGAAACCAACTTGGAATGGTCAGCACATTCCAAGTATTTTTTTGTTCTTTTTAAGGTTTAACACTAGGCAACACGGGAATAATCAAGTATACTAATAAAAAATCAGAATTATCTGATAACTTTAAAAGGAGCGTGGCCAAGATGAAACAAGTAATTGAAGCTTTCCGTAGACAAGATGCAGAACAGCGGATTCCAGTGCTACGCCTCGAGATTGATTATGAGCTCAGCACACTCTTTGATGCTATCCAAGTCAGTGACCAAGCTGCCGTAGTTGCCAGTAAAGAACGTCTAGATAAATACCGCCAGGAGATGCTTCGCCTAGAAGCGTGACCCTATAGATACCCATCTCAAATCCCCCTTGAGATGGGCTTTTTGTGCAAAAAAAATAGCCCGAAGGCTATTTTTAGGCTATGGCCAAACTCTAATGAAGGATTTATACCGATATGATCGTGTGTAACGCTTCCCTGTCTCGCCTCGTCTCAAAAGCGTCACTTTTCCGTTGACTCCTACGGGGAAAAGTGCGTTTTTAACGCACTGTCAGAGGTAGGCAAGACCCTGCTCGTTATCCGCTAGGATCAAGGAGCAACGGCTTGCCTCTCGCCCGAGGAATGCAACGGAACAGGGATAAGCTTTTATCTCACCCTATGTTACTTCGGCTAGACGCTGAAAATAGCCCGAAGGCTATTTTTTTAATCGACGTCACGTCCGCGAGACGCTTTCAAAATTTCGAACCACTGTTCACGTGACAATGTCAAACGCGTCGCATTGACCGCGGATTCAATCCGTTTGATTTTCCCTGAACCGACAATCGGCATGATGCGTGCCGGATGTTTCAAGAGCCACGCATAGGCGACTTCATCAATATCTGTCGCTCCGATTTGTTGTCCGATTTCTTCAAGCTTATCTCGTAAGACGCGATATTCTTCTTCTTTGAATAACCGTCCACCGGCGAGCGGACTCCATGCCATGACCGGCATCTCGTTTTCATGGCAAAGATCCACCGATCCATCTTCGAAATGTTTCAGTTCAGCAACTGAGAGTTCCAATTGATTCGTCACGAGCATGAACGGTAGACGTGATTGAATTAAACTTTGTTGAGCTGGCGTATGATTCGATAAACCGAACGTCCGAACTTTACCGGACTCTTTTAATTCAACAAACGCTTCGGCAATTTCGTTCGGGTCCATCAATGGATCCGGTCGGTGAATCAATAACGTATCAATGTATTCGACACCAAGTTCCTTTAATGAACGTGTCGCATTTTCAATGATATGTTCTTTTGTTGTATCGTAAAATGAAAGGTTTTGATCGGAATAGTAGTTCCCTTTCATCTTGATCCCCGTTTTCGTCACAATCTCCATTCGTTCACGTAATTCTGGTTTTAAGGCCAACGCTTCTCCGAACAAACCTTCATTCGTATAATCCCCGTAAATGTCCGCATGATCAAACGTCGTGATCCCAAGCGCTAAACATTGCTCAATCAAAGCAAGACGTTCTTCTGCTGTCATGTTCCACTCATTTAATCGCCATAATCCATGAATCACACGCGAAAATGACAATTCTTCTGTTAGTTGAATTCGTTCCATTCCAATTCATCCTTTCGATCTCGTACTTTTTCTGTCCCATTTAACTCTACAGGAAGTTGGTAACGGTTGCACGGATTTCGCTTTTCACAAAAAGGCACGAGATACCTGTCCGGTACTCGTGCCTTGATAATCATTTAGTCAACGGTCTTACTGAATTTGTTCCACTTCTTGCATCACTTCATCTTCAATCAGTTGACGTTTACGTGTCGTATCCGCCGCATCCGATGAAGTTACACTGAAGTAAAACTTGATTTTCGGTTCCGTTCCTGATGGGCGGAGGCAGAACCATGAACCATCCTCAAGCGTGAACTTCAGCACGTTCGATTTCGGAAGATTGATTGGCGATGGTTTGTGTTGAATCAAGTCGTGCGCCATGCTCGCATCGTAATCTTCGAACAAGACCACTTTCTCTCCCGCCACTTGTTTGGGTGGGTTTTCACGGAACGTGTTCATGATTCGTCCAATTTGTTCCACTCCGTCCTTTCCTTTTAACGTCAGTGAACGTAACGACTCTTCGAAGTAACCGAACTGTTCGTAAATGGCTTGTAATGCCTCATACAACGTCCGTCCTTCTTTCTTATGGTACGCTGCCATCTCTGCTGCGAGTAAGCACGCCTGGACAGCATCCTTGTCGCGACAAAAATCGCCGATCAAATAACCGTAACTTTCTTCATAACCGAACAGGTATTCATATTCACCTGACGCATTATATTGTTTAATTTTTTCACCGATGAATTTAAAGCCCGTTAATGTGTTTTCGACATGCAGATTGTAATGACGGGCAATTAACGCACCGAGTTCTGATGTTACGATTGTTTTCGCGACAAAGCCGTTCGCCGGTAATGTACCTTGGGCTGATTTTTGCGACA
Organism: Exiguobacterium sp. s127; assembly: GCF_018618695.1. NCBI lineage: Bacteria > Bacillati > Bacillota > Bacilli > Caryophanales > Exiguobacterium > Exiguobacterium sp. s127. The sequence goes on from NZ_JACSMO010000018.1 coordinate 12,445, forward strand.
GGATGTAGTCGAGTAACAATGCACCCGTTTGGTTTCCTGTCAGTACCGTCCATTCCCCACTTGCATCGCGCGTCGCTACACCGACGCGGTCTGCATCAGGATCTGTCGCGAGCAGTACATCCGCGTCGACCCGATTCCCGTATTCGATGGCAAGTTCAAACGCAGCGTGTTCTTCCGGGTTCGGTGACGAAACCGTTGGGAACGCCCCGTCCGGTTTTGCTTGTTCTTCAACGACCGTCACGTTTTCAAAACCGTAGTTCTTTAGTCCGACAGTAACAGGAACAAGACCTGTTCCGTGAAGTGGCGTGAACACAATTTTTAATGAATCTTGCAACTCGTCTTGAATCGCCGGTAAAACACGAATCGTTTTTAATTTTTCTTGATACGCATCATCGATTTGTTCTCCGACACGAACGATAAGTCCATTTGCCCGAAGGACTTCTTCTGCTTCTAACACGATCGATAGTTCATCTTCAACTTGATCGACATACGATACGAGTTCATCCGCTTCTTTTGGCGGCAATTGTCCACCGTCATTACCGTATACTTTGTAACCATTGTACTCAGGCGGGTTGTGGCTTGCCGTAATGACGATCCCCCCTGCAGCGCGAAGCTCACGTACAGCAAACGATAATTCTGGTGTCGGACGTAGTCCATCGAATAAATATGCTTTAATGCCATTGCTTGCAAGCGTTTTTGCTGCTTCTAAAGCAAACTCAGGCGAAAAGTGACGCGAGTCATGTGCAATGACGATTCCTTGCGTGACAGCTTCTTCCCCTGCCGCTTTAATAAAGTCTGCAAACCCTTGAGATGCTTTACGGACTGTGTAAACGTTCATCCGGTTCGTACCGACACCGATTTCTCCACGCATACCGCCAGTACCAAACTCAAGTTCTTTATAAAAAGCGTCCTCTGCCGCTTTATCATCTGCTGATAACGCGACGAGCTCTTCTTTCAATTCAGGCTCTAATTTTTCAAACTGATTCCACTTTTGATAGGTCTCTTTCCATGACATATTCATTCCACTCCTTTAATTTATCGAAGTCACACTTGCGATGAAGCGTCACCTTTCATATGATTAATCTAGAAAGGTCGAGGTGATTCAAATGTTTCCAACCATTCAAATGGCGGACTTACAACAACTCGTCCACTCGGATCAAATCCGTTGGTTCGATTGCCGCTACGATTTACGTGATCCGAATTATGGTCGTCTAGCTTTTGAGGACCAACATGTGCCTGGTGCACTGTATCTAGATTTAGCAAATGATTTATCAGGACCCGTATCCTCTACGGGCGGGCGTCATCCTTTACCGTCGAAAGAAAAATGGATTCAAACGCTAGAAGCGCACGGCATTAAAAATGATGACTTCGTCGTCTTATATGATGATGGTTTTCCTTATGCAGCACGCGCATGGTGGCTTTTCAAATGGGCCGGTCATGAACGCGTCGTCGTACTCGAAGGCGGCCTCTCCTCTTACCTTGCGTTTGACTATCCGATGACACAAGATTTGGAATCCTTCGCGCCTTCTACATACGACGCTGAGTTCCAAGATGACATGCTCGTCGATTTTGAGACAGTCAAAGGACGTTCGACGGATACGCTACTCGTCGACTCTCGTTCCCCTGACAGATTCAAGGGTCAGAACGAAACGATTGATGCTGTAGCTGGTCACATTCCCGGTGCTGTCAATTGTTTCTTCGAAGAAGCGATTTCACCCGACGGAAGACTGAAAGATGCAGAAGATTTAAAGGAGCTTTATGCTCCGTTACTTGAAGAAGCATCTCCGATCCTCTATTGTGGTAGCGGTGTGACAGCTTGCGTCAACATACTCGCATTACACTCGCTCGGTAAAAATGATGTTCGGCTATACGCTGGTTCTTATAGCGACTGGATTAGTCAAACGAACGATATTTCATAATTTTTAAAAGCCTGATTAGATCAGGCTTTTTCTTATGATCAAACTTGAACCGGCTTGATGTTCCAAATCGCGTTCGCATATTCTTTAATCGTCCGGTCACTCGAGAAGACACCTGATTTTCCAATGTTCATAATAACCATCTGGTACCACTTCTCAGGGTTTTGATACGTCCGGTCGATTCGTTCTTGTGCCTGCTGATACGACTGGAAGTCTTTTAAAATCAAGTACTCATCGTTATACGTGATGAGCGAGTCATAAATCGCTTGAAACTCCCCAACCGGGAATAATGAACCATCAACTAAGCTATCGACGATTCTCCGTAACTCCGGTTGTGAACTGTATTGGTCGTATGCATTATAGCCACCGTACTTTTTATAGTTCATGACCTCTTGCGGTGTAAGTCCGAAAATAAAGATATTTGCATCCTCGACCTCGTCCCGAATCTCAATGTTCGCTCCGTCAAGTGTCCCGATTGTCAAGGCCCCGTTCATCATGAACTTCATGTTTCCTGTACCAGACGCTTCATAACTCGCCGTCGAGATCTGCTCACTGACATCACTCGCCGGGAAGATTTTTTCAGCAAGCGAAACACGATAGTTTTCTAAGAACACGACTTTCATGTAAGGGCTGACTTCCGCATCAGAATTAATCAATTTTGCGAGTGCATTGATGTAACGAATGACTTCTTTCGCATAATGATACCCCGGAGCTGCTTTTGCTCTGAAAATAAAGGTCCGTGGTGTCATCTTGAAGGATTTATCTTCTTTTAGACGGTAATACAACGAATGGATATGCAAAGCATTAAGTAACTGGCGTTTATAGGCATGGAGACGCTTGACTTGCACATCAAAAATCGAATATGGATCGACAGTAATGCCTGTCTCCGCTTCAATCAATCGAGCAAGTTCCTGTTTATTTTCAAGCTTAATTTGTTTGATATCCTGTTGGAGTTGACGATCTTCCGACCATTTCGTCAACTTTTGCAAGTCTGACGGATGATTGATCCAGCTATCTCCAATCGCTTCCGTCACACGGTTCGCGAGTTGCGGGTTCGATAACAAGAACCAGCGACGATGCGTAATCCCGTTCGTTTTATTGTTGAAACGAAGTGGGAACATCTCGTAAAACAGACGCATCTCCCGTTGTTTCAGGATTTCAGTATGAATCTGTGCGACGCCGTTCGTCGAATGTGTCCCGACAACTGCTAAGTTCGCCATGTTGATCCGTCCATCGGCGATGATGGCGATTTCTTGCATGTGTGAAGCAAGGTGTGGATAGTTATCAAGGACGTCCTGACAGAAGCGACGATTAATTTCCTCGATGATTTGATAAATCCGCGGTAATAAATTTCTAAATAAGTCGACCGGCCAGCGCTCGAGCGCTTCGGCGAGCAATGTATGGTTCGTAAACGACATGACACTCTTCGTGATGCGCCACGCTTCTTCCCACTCATAGCCTTCCTCATCAATTAGAATCCGCATCAGTTCTGGAATCGCGACGACTGGGTGTGTGTCGTTGATATGAATCGCGATTTGATTTCCGAGCTGTTTAAACGATGCATTTCGTTTTTTGTGAGACAAGAGAATACTCCGTAAGCCGGCGGCAACAAAGAAATATTGTTGCTTCAAACGTAGGACTTTCCCTTCGTACGTCGTATCGTCCGGATAAAGAAACTCTGAAATCGTTTGAATCGATTGTTTATGTGCAAGTAAATCTTTATAGTTCCCGCTGTGCTGGTGCAACAGTTCATCATCATCATATGGAGATTCTGCGCTCCAAAGACGCAAGTTATTGACGACACCATTTTGATAGCCGACGATTGGCATATCATACGGGACGGCCCGGACAATTTCAGCTGGTTCATGATGGACACGGTACCCGCCGTCTACTTCCTCGAGCCAGACGTGTCCACCGAACGGAATATCGACTGCCTTATCGGGACGACGTATCTCCCACATGTTTCCGTTTTTGAGCCAGTTATCCGGGAGTTCGACTTGATAGCCGTCGATGATTTTTTGTTTAAATAAACCATACTGGTATCGAATTCCGTTCCCGTGTCCAGGTAGACCGAGAGCTGCCAACGAGTCTAAGAAACATGCTGCTAATCGTCCGAGCCCTCCGTTACCAAGTCCTGGTTCCGGCTCTTCTTCCGTCAAGTCTGCTAGGTCGTAGCCAAGTTCCTCTAATCCCTCGCGAACTTCCTCGAGTACGTCTAAGCTCAGCAAGTTGTTGTACAGAAAACGTCCGAGCAAAAATTCGAGCGAGAAATAGTAGACTTGCTTACTCTTTTTATGGATATAGGTTTCCTTCGTGTGCATCCAATCTGATGTGACATATTCCCGGACCATGTAGGCGAGTGTTTGATACACATCATTCTCTGTTGCTTCACTCAGTGCTTTTCCGTGCATCGACACAAACCGCTCATTAAACCTCTTCTTGAACTTCTCTTTATCTTTAAACATGCCAAAACCTCATTTCTCTTAATCCCAATCAGTCAACAGATGGTGCGATGAGATGATAGAGTGCTAAATATTCATCGGCTGAGCGAATCCAGCTAAAATCTTCTTCCATTGCTGTCTCAATCAGATGCTTAAAGACTGGTTTATCTTGATAGGTATCAATCGTTCGCTTGATCGCGTCAAGGAAGTCATGTGCATTATAATTCGAGAACGAGAAGCCATTTCCCTCTAATGTAAATTGATTGAATGGTGTCACCGTGTCTCGCAAACCACCTGTTTCACGGACGACAGGTAAAGAACCATACTTCATCGAAATCAATTGACTGAGTCCACACGGTTCAAAGCGTGACGGCATCAAGAACGCGTCGCTCCCTGCATAAATACGTTGAGCGAGTCCGACGTCAAAGCCGATGTATGAAGCCACTTTATCCGGACGAATTGTTGTCGCATGGTGGAACAAGCCCTCGTATTCCGCCTCACCTGACCCGAGAATGATAAACTGCGCGTCGAGTTCGAATAAATCAGGTAAAATGTGCGCAAGTAAATCAATTCCTTTTTGGTCGACAAGACGCGACACGAATCCGAAAAGTGGAACATCCGGATTGACCGGTAAACCCAATTCTTTTTGCAATGCTTCTTTATTTACTGCTTTTCCTTCTTCAGCCGTCTCAACATCATAATTCTCGACAAGATGCTCGTCTGTTTCCGGATTGAATTGACGGTAGTCAATTCCGTTTAAAATCCCACGAACATCGACTGCCCGGTGTTGCAAGATGGATTCTAGACTCTCACCATAGTACGGGTCCATGATTTCATCCCGATACGATGGGCTGACCGTCGTAATTTGATTGGCGTGAACAAGTCCCGCTTTCATATAGTTGACGAGACCGTTATGCGCAAGTCCATCCATCGTAAAGTGTTCATGACTGAGGCCAAGTAAATCGCCAAGAACTTCTTCCGGGAAAATACCTTGGTACTGCAAATTATGAATCGTAAAGACCGTCTTGATGTCTTGATAACGCTCAAGGTGTTGGTAATGAATTCGTAAGAAAGCTGGAATGACACCGGTCTGCCAATCATGACAATGAATGACATCTGGTACTTCCGCACGATCAAGGTGTTGAATCATCTCGAGCACCGCCCGGGAAAAGTATGCGAAACGCTCCGCATCGTCGTAATGACCATAAATAATCCCATCTCGATTAAAGTAATATTCATTATCGATGAAATAAAATGTGACACCATCCTGTTTCAGACGTAGGACGGCACCAAACTGTTGCCGCCAGCCGACGGGTACGATGAAATCGAATAAAAATTCCATTTCCGACTTGAACTGTTCTTTAATTTGACCATAGTTCGGTAAGACAACGGATACTTCCGCACCCTCTTCAGCAAGCGCTAAAGGGAGCGAGCCGACGACGTCAGCTAGCCCCCCCGTCTTGATGAAGGGTGTCGCTTCTGTGGCAGCAAACCATACCTTCATGATGACATCCCCTTTAAACGATTGTTTGTTTTTTGATGACGATCGGTTCTTCCGCCGTTCCACGAATCACTTGTCCACGTTTGACAGTGACTTCTTTATCGAGAATCGCGTATTCGACGACTGCACCTTCTTCGATGACCGATTTTTGCATGATGATTGAATTTTTAACACGAGCATGTTTCCCGACTTTCACACCCCGGAATAAGATGCTGTCTTTCGCTGTTCCTTCTAATTTACATCCATTCGCGACGAGCGAGTTCTTGATCGTCGAGCCTGGGAGATAACGTGTCGGTGGTTCATGCTTAATCTTCGTGTAGACATGTTGGAAATCATTGATTGCTCCCCACTGCTCGAGCAATAGCATGCTCTCACGGTAATACGAGCGTAGTGAGTGGATGACTTGTGATGTGCCCTGATACTCGTACCCATGAACATGCAGACGGTTCAACTGCGAGCGAATGATGCTTTGAAGCAAATCATATTCGCCACGACCGACTGCTTCGTCAACGAGACGGACGAACAGGTTTTTCGATAGGACGACTGTTTCCATATAGAATGTTTCGTCAGACGGTTCAAAACCGCGCGAACCAATCGCTGTCACTCGATTTTGATCACCAAAACGAATCGGACGGCAATATTTACATGGCAAGTCACGCTTCGTATAGACGACTGTGATGTCAGCATTCGATTCTTTATGTTCACGCAAGACATCGCGATAATCTACTGCCGATAACACATTCGAACCCGAAATCACGAGGTAGTTTTCTTTACTACGCAAGAAGAAGTCGCGGTGTAAATGGAAGTTTGATAAATCGCCCCGGAATTCATGGGCATCTTGTGATAATGCCGGTGGGAAGATATAGAGTCCCCCGTTCGAACGGTCAAGATCCCACTCTTTTCCCGACCCAAGGTGGTCCATCATCGCTCGGTACTTTTCAAGCGTAAAGACACCAATGTTGGCGATTTCATTTTGTACCATGTTCGTCAACGTGAAATCAATCAACCGATACCGTCCGGCGAACGGAACCGCGGCTAAATTTCGATGCTCCGTCAGTTCTTTAAAGAATCCTTCTTCTCCACTTAAATTAATGACACCCAATAGATCTGCTTTCATCGGTAGTTCCCCCTTATTGAATCGCTTCTTTTACGACTTCATTTTTCTTGATGACACTATTTGCCTCGATGACGAACACTTCGCCGCCCGGTGTACCGATTGTTGCGCCGTCTTCGACGACGACGCCGTCCGCTAAAATCGCACGATGAATCGTGACATCTTTTCCGATTTTGACATTCGGGAAAATGACCGAATCTTTCACGAGTGCACCTTCCGCGACATCAACGCCGTAGAAGAGAACGGAATGGTTGATTTCACCTTCAATGTGACAGCCTTCATTGATGATTGACGTTTCAATCGTCGCATTGTTTCCGATGTACTGTGGTTGTTGATTCGGGTTAACGGAATGTACTTTCCACGATGGTTCATACAAGTCGAACTCTGGTTCCGCTTCAAGTAAATCCATATTCGCTTCCCATAACGACTGGATTGTCCCAACATCTTTCCAATATCCTTTAAATTTGTACGCGCGAATATTTAAGTTTTCAAACAACATATTCGGAATAATGTTTTTCCCGAAGTCAAAGCTTGACTCGGCATCCCCGGCGTCTTGAATGAGGTGACGTTTTAAAATATCCCAGTTGAAGACGTATATGCCCATTGAGGCTAAGTTCGATTTTGGATTTTCAGGTTTTTCTTCAAACTCATTGATCCGTAAATCATCATCTGTGTTTAAGATTCCAAAACGTGGTGCTTCTTCCCACGGCACTTCACGGACTGAAATCGTTACATCTGCCCCACCTTGACGATGCTCTTCAATCATCTTCTCATAATCCATCTTATAGATATGGTCTCCAGATAGGACAAGGACATAGTTTGGATCGTATTGATTGATGTAACTCATGTTCCGATAAATCGCGTTGGCCGTTCCTTCATACCAGTTCTTTCCGTTTTGGGCTTGATATGGAGGCAAGATCGTTAATCCCCCGTTTCGACGGTCTAAGTCCCAGGCACTCCCGATTCCGAGATAACGGTTCAATTCTAGTGGTTCATATTGCGTTAAGACACCGACTGTATCGATTCCCGAGTTCGTACAGTTCGATAATGGGAAATCAATGATTCGATATTTCCCTCCGAACGCAACTGCTGGTTTTGCAGTGTGTTTCGTAAGTGCTCCTAGACGTTTTCCTTCTCCACCAGCAAGTAGCATTGCCACAACATTCTTTTTAGCCATTTCGTCCCCTCCAGTTTATGCTCTTTCTTTACAGTCAGACCATGATGTAGTTTTTATACAGATACTCTTATATACCCACCTTTTCTCTTTTTAATATAACATTCCTGCAAAATAGGTTTATTAAAATACGAAATTCAGAAAAAAATCTATTCCTTTGCTTAAAAGAGACCGATAATAAGAAGGAAATGTCTTTTGAGAGGAGTTTTCATGAGAATTACGACTGGCTACCTTTTATTAATTGGACTTACTATCGGTTTACTTTTGACGTTGTTTTCCGTTCGCGACCAACTCGAGACGTCCCGCAAACTTTTCCATTGGGCAGATGTACAGACGACCCGTCAACCATTGACGTCGTACAAACCGATCACTGTCACATACGGCAAAGAGAAGGTAAAGTTGTACGATGGACTTCGCCGTGATGATTTAACAGCAAATGCGTTACCTAAAAAGGTCGAACAAACCTTCATCGCTATCGAAGATCAACGTTTCTATCAGCATGGTGGTTATGATATTACAGGAATTCTTCGCGCATTCACTGAAAATCAATCGACTGACCAAAAAGGGCAAGGTGGCAGTACGATTACACAACAATTGGCTCGAATGACGTATCTTTCAAATGAAAAAACATATACTAGAAAAATAAAAGAACTTTTAATCGCCATTTCATTGGAGCAAAAATACTCCAAAAAAGAACTCTTAACGGCATATGTCAATCAAGCCTATTTCGCAAATAATATTTATGGAATCGAACTGGCATCATCGGCGTACCTCGGAAAAAAGGCGAACGATTTGACGTGGGCAGAAGTGAGTTATCTAGCGGCGATTCCAAACAACCCCACACTATACGATCCGTTACGTTCACCTCAAAATACAGAAAAACGTCAACAGCGGATTTTAAAAATTTTAGCAAATACAGACACGATACCAAAATCGATTAAAACAAAAGAAATTGCATTGTCCTTCAATAAGCCGGTCATCCCATTCCCTGACTATATTGATGCAAGTGTCAAGGAAGCAATCCGTCAAACGGCCGCCATCAAAAAATTAGATTATGAGGCCGCACAACAATATCTGCATCAACATGGCGCGACGATTGCGACTTATTTGGATTCAACGGAGCAAACACGGGCCAAACAATCCATCGTGGCACTACCTAAGGAAATCGAAGGTGCTTATGTTGGAATTGATGGACGAACGCATGGTGTGACAGCACTTGTCGGCCATAAAACTGACTTACCTGGTCAATTCAATCGGGCAACACAATCCTTTCGTCAACCGGGATCCACATTAAAGCCCTTACTCGTCTACGGACCATACCTCGAGAAAACAAAAGCCACGTTAAGTAGTCCTCTTGACGGTCGTCCTGTTTGCTTTGACGGCTATTGTCCTGAAAATAGCGGGAACCGGATTCTTGGTGAAGTCACGCTTGCCGATGCCATTGCCTATTCCTATAACACGCCAGCCCTTCGTGCGTTTTCTGTCTCCTTCGCTGAAGGATTAAAAGCGATTCGTCCGTTTAAATTCAGCCAATGGTCGAAGCAAGACAATGCCTACACGAGTGCGTTAGGTGGATTAAAATATGGTGTTAGTCCTTACGAGTTAACGAATGCCTACACAACGCTTGCTAATGACGGCTTGTATAGTCCAGCATCCATGGTTCGAACCATCACCTTATCAAAAGGCGAAGGGACGCTGTATCGGCATACTGTTCAAAATAATCGCATTTGGTCGAGTCGGACAAACCAGGTGTTACGTAAAGGATTGACGAATGTCATGACATACGGAACAGGGCGTCTTGGTTATGATACACGCCCCACTTATATCGGTGGAAAAACAGGGACGACGAATGATAATAAAGATATGTGGTTCGTCGGAATCAAAGATCAACACATAGGAGGGATTTGGTTAGGCGCAGACATCCCACGACCTTTCCCTGCCGAGGCCAACTCAACGCTTCAAGTAAGGACGTGGGCTAACATTCTACGCTGACGATCATTTCGGGAATAAAATCGCTTCGCCTAACGAATTGAACAAAGTCAATCCGACCCAGGCTAAGCCAGCCAGTAAGATGCCCCATGCAAGAAACAAAAAGACAATCAAGCCAATCGCTCCGGCCGCAGTCGTCATCTTGCTGATTTGAAAGGTATAAAAGAAAAAATAAATTAGGAATGAACTTGCTAATACGAGGCAGACGAGTGGGAACGATGTCATGAAAGCAAAGCTGATGCATCCACCTACGAGCAATAAAATGCTACCAGGTCGAAGCATACTGAGTGTCGTCCCAATCTGTTCCTTGATGAAGAAGGCAAACCCTAACTGATTGATTGTGTCTGAAATCAGTTTGAGCGTACTAAAAATCATAAAATAGACAATCAAAAAACCAAGCCAAACTAATAATTTAGTGTCACGTGCGCTCAAAATTTGTAACAATTCATTGTATACACCGACATCCTTTAACCATGAGAGTGCTAACTCCGATGTCGCAATCGCAAGCGACGTACTGAACAACAGGATGCTAATCAACGGCGCATAACTTAACAGATAGACATTCGTCCGCATTTCCAATCTCCATTCATAGAAAATTCATATGTAGCACACAATTTCTCTTACAGGTATACTATAATAGATTATATCGGTTATTGAGACTGAAGGGGGAAGCAAAAATGGCATTTATTTTAATGATTGGTGTAAGTCTCGCTTTCTTGACAGCGATTTTCACTGCAGGCTACAACAAAAAACCTGAAGGTAACGAATAATAAAAAGGCGCTGATGCATCGAATAGGATGCGTCAGCGCTTTTTTGTGTTTAAAGTAGTCCAGCGTACCCTTGCTGCCGTAATGCTTCATACACGATAATTGCAGCCGTATTTGAGACATTTAGCGAACGAACTAAATTTGACTGCGGTAATCGAATACAACGATCTGTATTTTGGTCGATCACTTCAAGCGGTAAGCCTTTTGTTTCTCGACCGAATACAAAGAAGTAGTCTTCCTCGACATTCGATAAATCAATTTGACTTGGATACTGTTCCCCATACTTCGTGATGTAATAAAACTTCCCTTCCGGGTGCTTCTCCCATAATTCTTCGAGTGAATCATGATATCTTACATCAACAAACTCCCAATAATCGAGTCCGGCTCGTTTCAACTGCTTATCATCCGTTGAAAAACCTAATGGACGGATTAAATGAAGAACGGAATGTGTCGCAGCACACGTTCTTGAGATATTTCCTGTATTTTGAGGAATCTCTGGTTGATACATTACAACATGAATTGCCATTATCTTCTCTCTCCTATCTCATGCGCAAGTAGCGCTTGTTTATGATCGATTCCACTCGCAAACCCCGTCAACTTTCCGGATGCCCCGATGATTCGATGACAAGGATAAATCAGCGCGATCGGGTTTCGATTTAATGCCCCACCGACGGCTCGCGCTGCTTTTTCGGAACCCATCATTTTAGCTAATGTTCCATAACTCGCTGTTTCTCCGAATGGAATCCTTCGAAGATTCGTAAGAACACGCCGCTGAAAATCCGTCACGTCGAGGCGGCAACTAATGCGTTCTAGCGCATTTGGTAGACGATTTTCATAATCATCGAGAGCTTGTTTTAGATGCAGTGGAAGTGGCGCTTCGTACCGCTGTCCTTCTCGAACATATCGTTTAGCGCGCTCAGTATCAAGACCAAAATCTAAATAAACAACGACGTCGTCCTCCCAGGCAATCAGTAACTCTCCGAACGTGAACTTCACTTGTTTATACGGCATCGGGTTCCCTCCACTCCGACAAAAGACGCTCACCTTCCGTTTGGACATCCTGTGCGGAATCATTCATTAGTCGTTCTTCTACGTAACTTTTTTCATCGCCCCCCGCAATACGGCCAATCGCCCAGAGCGCGAGAGCCCGCATATCATCACGTGGATCTGTTTCTGCCATCAAGCGCAGAGCATCAAGCGCTGTCTTGTCTTGATAATGGACGAGTGCACAAATCGCATTTCGTTGAATCGGCTTCTTTCCACGCCATGCTCCTGAAAGCGAACCGAATTTCGCTTTGAATTCACGATTGCTGAGCGACAAGATTGGAATTAAGAGTGGTTTGACTTGTTCCGGGTCCGGCTGCAATTCAGCATGTTGCGTCGCATGTTTTTTTCGATTGTAAGGACAAACTTGCTGACATGTATCACAGCCGTATAAGCGATTACCTAATGCGTAACGGAAATCTTCCGGAATCAGCGTCTTCGTTTGGGTAATAAAGGAGATACAACGTTTCGCATCAATTACCCCCGGCTCGACTAATGCATCCGTCGGACAGGCATCGATGCACTTATTACACGTTCCGCAGAGTTCTTCAACCGCTTGATCAGGAGGTAAGTAAAGATCTGTAATCAATTCACCGAGATAAAGATAAGATCCATGTTCTTCGCTAATGATCGAACAATTCTTTCCGCTAAAACCAATTCCTGCCCGTTCTGCGACGGCGCGATCGACGAGTTCACCAGTATCCACCATCGAACGTGTCTTTGCTCCAGGCGATAACTCTTCGATTTTTTTCTCTAGTAGCTGGAGTCGTTGATTCAGCGCCTGATGATAATCAAGCCCCCAAGAAGAGCGACCAAAAATCCCACGCCGTTCCCCGGCTTTCCCACGTGGTGCATCCGTTAACTTACTCGGGTAAGCAACTGCAATCGCGATGATTGATACCGCGTCATCTAGCAACAGTTTCGGAGTTGTCCGTTTTTCGAGATCAGGTTCTTCAAAACCAGATGCATAATTTTTATCCTGCTGATCAATCAATCGTTGTTTCATCGTTAAAAATGGATCGGCCGTCGTCACCCGAAACACATCGATCCCAATCTCTAAAGCATATGCTTGAAGTGTTTCTTTAAGTTGTTCTCCGCGCATGACAGATCCCTCCTTTCATCGTTCTATCCTAAACAAAAAGAGCAATGTGTCAGATGAAAACGACACGTTGCTCTTTTAAATAAGCGGGTGAAGGGAATCGAACCCTCATCATCAGCTTGGAAGGCTGAGGTTTTACCACTAAACTACACCCGCATGGGTTAAAACTAAGATTGTGAAAAGGTAAAGCGGGTGAAGGGAATCGAACCCTCATCATCAGCTTGGAAGGCTGAGGTTTTACCACTAAACTACACCCGCAAGATACCGGTGGTCGGAATCGAACCGACACTCCAAAGGAACACGATTTTGAGTCGTGCGCGTCTACCAGTTCCGCCACACCGGCACAATCTCTTGCAAAACTATTGAATTGAAAAGAATTGGAGGCGCCAGTCAGAATCGAACTGACGATAGAGGAGTTGCAGTCCTCTGCCTTACCACTTGGCTATGGCGCCACTCGTTGGAGCGGAAGACGGGATTCGAACCCGCGACCCCGACCTTGGCAAGGTCGTATTCTACCACTGAACTACTTCCGCTTAAAAAGCTGGGCTGGAAGGGATCGAACCTTCGCGTGCTGGAATCAAAATCCAGTGCCTTACCACTTGGCTACAGCCCAATAATAAGAGGGCGACTGATGGGAATTGAACCCACGAATGCCGGAATCACAATCCGGTGCGTTAACCACTTCGCCACAATCGCCATAATAAACAGGGGCAGCAGGAATCGAACCCGCGCTGACGGTTTTGGAGACCGTAGTTCTACCGCTAAACTATGCCCCTATGGTGGTGGGGGGGGGCGGATTCGAACCGCCGAACCCGAGGGAGCGGATTTACAGTCCGCCGCGTTTAGCCACTTCGCTACCCCCCCACAAATGGGAAATCAACTTCATTCTTCTATAAAAGGTGGCTTTGGACGGAATCGAACCGCCGACACGAGGATTTTCAGTCCTCTGCTCTACCGACTGAGCTACAAAGCCTTAACAATGGCGGTCCTGACGGGATTCGAACCCGCGATCTCCTGCGTGACAGGCAGGCATGTTAACCGCTACACCACAGGACCGTATGTATTGCGGGGGCCGGATTTGAACCGACGACCTTTGGGTTATGAGCCCAACGAGCTACCAGACTGCTCCACCCCGCGATGATAAAAATGGTGACCCGTACGGGAATCGAACCCGTGTTACCGCCGTGAAAGGGCGGTGTCTTAACCGCTTGACCAACGGGCCATCGTAGTAAAATTGAAACGTTACATATAATTATGGCGGAGAGCAAGGGATTCGAACCCTTGAGACGCTTATGACGCCTACACGATTTCCAATCGTGCTCCTTCGGCCACTCGGACAGCTCTCCAGTGAACGTGGTGAAGAAGTTATTAATGGCTCCGCAAGTAGGATTTGAACCTACGACCTACCGGTTAACAGCCGGTTGCTCTACCACTGAGCTATTGCGGAACGATCGCCTGGCAGCGTCCTATCCTCACAGGGGGAAGCCCCCAACTACTTTCGGCGTTCAAGTGCTTAACTTCCGTGTTCGGCATGGGAACGGGTGTGACCAC
>NZ_JACSMO010000019.1:0-24036 GCF_018618695.1 Exiguobacterium sp. s127
GAACCTCAAAAAATTGGCCAATTGGTCATGGGATTCCAGTCGGAATCCTAATGGAGTGTCATATTTTTTACGCATACATAAGACAAACCTTCATTTCCACTTGGAAATGAAGGTTTGTCTTATGTATGCGACGTGTCTTGAGACACGTCAATTGCACGACATTCTTGGTTCAAAAACACTCAAAATCAGGAATAAAATCAATGTCATGTTCTTTAAAAACTGAAGATATAGGGTTGTGACAGGGAGTTCGTCTGTCACGTAAAATCTTCAACGTTCACCTTACGAATGACCGAAGTAGCGAAAACCAAGCAAAGTAGGCATCCGTGCAAAAGAAACTGACAAGATTAACTCTCAACCGTCGGAACGACGGGGTTAGCCTGATAAAGTTTCGACCGATAGGTCGGATCACTCAGGAACCTTCCACCTCTTAGCGTAGCGTAGGTGGAGGTAGTTCAAGAACATTTGTACGAACGAATCGACCCACGATAATCACAGATGACGGTCATGCATTCCTGCCCATCATGAAAACAAATTTGATGGCTTCTGCCATTCTTAGAAGTCGTGATATCATCAATCCATAGTCGTGATTCGTCTGCTGAAGATAACATCGCTACTTTTTCCCGAATCGAAAATAAGTCAAATGGCAATAAATTCAATGATTGAATCACGAGACCATATTTCCGGAACAACGGATCGAGTTGGTACTGCGATAAACTATATAAACTTTTTTCCGAACCACCGATCAACAATTGGATTGAATGCGAAGGTTCACGGCTATCGATCCGTTCCTTTTGAAGAATGATTCTTCCACGAACGCCAGACTCGTCGAAGATGCTTTGTACACGGTCTTGGGTAAACCGTAAACTTGACTCTTTAACATGAAGAACGAGATGCGCGAATTCCGCAAAGTCTGGTTTTCCGATTTCAAGGGATGGGATGTGTCTGACTTCTTCACGTTCAATGATTTCAATCAAATCACGCTCGATTTGCGGATCAACCGTCTTTTCTGCATAAACACGGACATCGACGACATATTGATCAATCACGGTATTGACTTCAAGTGTATACATCAATCCTGTATTTTTATCTTGTTCAATCATCAATCGATTTAAAATCAATTGATGCACTAAGTCGACAGGTGTGTAGGAAAGAAACTGACTCGTATAAATCAAATTTTTGAAACTACCCGATTTCCCATTCTTTGGTCGAGAACCATTGATCATATAGACGTTCACTTTATAATTCAGCATGTTTCCACCTTCTTATAGAAAAAATCGAAACAGACAGGTTCCGTTTCTATAGCGTACAATCTATTTGACGGAAATAATATTCGTTTTCGAATATTCCAAATCTCGTATACAAATTCTTGTTCATTTATGTTAAGAATAGACATCGTTAAAAAGAAATCGGGCGTGCATCACTGAGGACGCACGCCCGATTTCTTTACCCTTCCCTAACTACTTAAGCAAGCGAATTGATTGAATCATTGATTTGATTATATTGGCTGATGATTAATTGACCGAGACGCTCATTCGGCTGAAGGCCAAGATACGTCACTAAAGTCTCTTCGATCCCCTTTGTTTCGATAAATGTTTTCAATTCAACAGATTCCGAATCATTCGGGTCAGAATACGTTAACGCCGCTGCGATTCCGAGTGCTAGTCCATTCGCTTCGATGCCACGCTCCATCAATTCACGCGCTGGTTTGACAAGGCGATCATTCGGACTGAGTTTACGGATTGGCGAACGGGCAACACGAACGATTTCGTCATGAATCCGCGGATTTTCGAACCGTTGAATATTCTTTTGGATATAAGCACTATGCTCTTTCGCGTCAAACCCGTATTTTTCTAGTAACAACCATCCTGTTTCGTAAAGAGCCGTCTGGACCCCGCGTCGGACACGATGATCTTGCAGGCTTTGGGCAATCGTTTCATTTTCGAATAATGCACCTAGATACGATGTGAGTGCATGACCTGTATTGACAGTGAACAGCTTTCGTTCGATGAATGGTGTAATTTCCTCGACATATGTTACGCCTTCTAAAACTGGATAATCTGCCGGCAATCGTTTCGTTTCAATCACCCATTCAAAAAATGGTTCGACTTCAACGTACAACGGATCTTCATGACGCTGAAGCGGTACAATACGATCGACCGCTGCATTTGGAAAATAACTTGCAGCTTCAGTTAACGTCGTATGACGTGCCACTTCTGTTTGTAAGTGTGTCGATCCACCAATCATGTTTTCACAAGCGACGACATAAATGGGTTGATTTTTTGTTCGTTTTTCCAACCCTTTAGCAATCAGGGGTGCAATTTTCGAAAGCAGTGCTGGTCCGACAGCCGTCGTAACAATTTCTGCGTCTGCAATTGCTGCGATGACATCGTTTGCTTCCGTCATACTATTGAGTGCCGTAACACCAGTTACGGTCTCATTTGCCATTCCTTCAGCTGCATAGCCGACTTCATATGTGCCTCGAGACTTTAATTCGTCTACTACGGTCGTGTTGACGTCAACAAAACAAACTTCGTAGTTTGACTTCACAAGTTGTAATCCGATGAAGCCACGTCCAATATTACCTGCTCCAAAATGAACGGCTTTCATTTTTACACCTCCATCGATAACAGTTCGATGATTTCTTGCTTCGTTTTCGCTTGAATCAACTGCTCGACATTGTCTTCATCTGAGCAAATCACTGCGATATTTGATAAAATCTCCAAATGCTCATCACCAACACCAGCAATCCCAATGATTAATTTTGCTGGTTCAGTACCAAACGTTACACCGCCCGGGACTTGAAGAATCGATAATCCTGATTTTTCGACTTCACTTTTTGCTTCTTCCGTACCGTGTGGAATCGCAACATGATTCCCAATATATACACTCGACATTTCGTTTCGAGCTAACATCGAGTCCACATAGGCCGGGCGGACAAAACCGTGATCGACGAGGAGTTTCCCCGCCGCACGAATTGCCGCTTCTTCTGAATCGAATTGCTGATCGAGTAAAATCATATCTTCTGTTAGTTTCATTGCTGTTGCCATTGTAAATCCCCCTCTAATTTTTAAGAAATTTTATTGCGTGCCTTTTCAATTTCTTGAACGAGCTGATCGTAATATGCAGCATTCAAGAAGTTTTCGACCGAGCGATGTTCTGCATCTGGAACTTGTTCGACTGCACGTTCCGTCAAATCTTGGTGCGTAATGACGAACTCTGCGTCTGCTGGCAGGTTACTGATTGACGTGTTCGTCACCTTAATCGGCAAGCCAGCCTTGTTGATCTTATTCCGGAGAACGGAAGCTCCCATCGCACTCGAACCCATTCCAGCATCACACGCAAAGATAATGTGTTCGACTTCAGCGAGTGATTTTTTAGAATCTGCTGCGACAAGTGATGACGTGATTGAACTCTTACCTTTCATTGCACCGACATTCGCCGTTGCTTCTTCAAGTGACGTTTCCTTCGCTTTGCTCGTTTTGAGTAAGACAGCAGAAATTACGAACGTTACCGTTGCAGAGATGAGAACACCCGCAATCAAGCCGACATATGATCCACGTGCTGCCATCGCAAGAACAGCGATGATACTACCTGGTGAAGCCGGAGCGACAAGACCGACATCAAATATAACAAATGTCAAAATCCCACTCATTCCACCCGCGATCATACCGAGAAGAAGAACTGGCTTCATTAGTACGTACGGGAAGTAAATTTCATGAATCCCACCGATGAACTGGATGAATGCAGCACCTGGCGCTGTTTTTTTCGCTGCACCTGAACCAAAGACTGAGTATGCGAGTAATAATCCAAGCCCTGGACCCGGATTCGCTTCAAGTAAGAACAAAACGGATTTTCCTGCTTCACTGACTTGATCGAGACCAAGTGGACTTAAAATTCCGTGGTTAATGGCGTTATTTAAAAATAAGATTTTTGCGGGTTCGATGAAGAGACTCGCAAGTGGTAATAATTGTGCGCTGACGATTGCACCAACTGCCGCCGCCATGACATCATCCAACCCAGTCATGATCGGACCGAAGATTTCAAATCCTCCAATCATCAACAAACCACCGATGATGCCGACAGAGAAGTTGTTAACGAGCATTTCTAAACCTGGTTTCACTTTTCCTTCGATGAAATGATCAAATTTCTTGATGACGAATCCACCGAGAGGCCCCATGATCATTGCTCCAAGGAACATCGGAATTTCCGTCCCGACGATGACACCCATCGTTGCGAGCGCCCCGACGACACCCCCTCGAACGTCATGCATTAATTTACCACCAGTAAAACCAATTAAGAGCGGTAAGAGATACGTGATTGTCGGACCTACCAACTCCGCTAAACTTGCGTTTGGTGCCCAACCGGTTGGAATGAATAGTGCTGTAATGATTCCCCAAGCAATGAATGCACCGATATTCGGCATGACCATCCCACTTAAAAAACTCCCAAATCGTTGTACTTGTACCCGTAATCCACGGATTCCTTTAGTTGCAGTTGCCATCTCTATAGCCTCCATTTCATTAAATTCAGTTAGTCGTTCTTTGCTACATGTTTATTGTATACTGCTTGCAAACGCTTACTCAATCTTTCCTAGTTCGCGTTTTGGCAAGGTAGTTGGACAAGTGAAAAAGATAGTACAGCGGACAATGAAAAATGGAATTCGTCACGAGACGAATTCCATTTTTCATTGTCTATTCGATTCATTCATCACATCAAACTTCCGTAACATTCAACTCCCGTTCAATGACTTTGCGGAATGTTTCATTGAGGACGGTGTCCAATTGTTGTTCATCGCCATATTCAAACTGAGTCGTCCGTTCTTCACTTTCAATGATTGCACCACTGATTGAACTCAGCAATTGAAGAAGTTCATCCGGTGCTTGTTCGGGCGCGACAAGTACTAAAATCCGCTCAACTGGATGGATGACTTGATCCATTCCGAGCAAATCGATAGCTTGATTCAGCTCGAAAATTAAAAAGGCACCCTGTTTGATTGAACTGTCACGTCCATGGAATAATGCGAGCCGTGTTCCTGGAATTCCAAGACCTGACATTTCATGCCGCCGCAACAATTGTGTCGACAGCTGGACCGCTGAATGCGCGATATCTTTCATAACCATCACATTACTTACTTCAAGAAGCAGCTCTTCTAGGCCTTCTGACTGTGAAGCAATCGACTCAATCGAAAAAAATTCTGTCAATTCACGTGCCGTTTTCACAAGTTGTTCTAATCGTTTTAAATCTAACCACCCCTGTACCTCTTTTCGGGCGGGTTGTTTAAATGATTTCGGAAGCGAGACAAGTAGTTTTCTGACACGATCGACTTCATCTTGCGGAAGTAAGGGGTTGACGAGTAAATGTGGTTGACTGATATCCGGCAACGGAACTGTCGATAATACAAAGTCGTAATCAGTTAAATTCAAACGATCAATCCCGAACAAGGAAGAATTTTCGATTTGATCAAGTTCTAAAAACTCTTGTCGCAACCGGTTCATTAATAATTTGGAAGAGCCAAGTCCTGCTGAACAAACGACCAGAACGCGATACGGAACTTTTACGACAGGTCTACTTAATACCGCTCCAAAATGCATCACCCAAAATGCTAAATCATGATCAGCAAACGCTTGATCCGAAAAGACGGTTTGCGCCACCTGTTTAACCGAATCGAACAGCCGTGGATACTCCCTTTCAATCTGCTTGATGACATAAGACGGATTGATGACGTTTTGTCGCGTATAGGACATGATATGGGAAACGAGTCCCCGCTCAAGGGCACTGTCTTCTGTAAACTGCTCTCCATATACAAGAGAGACTTCCTCAATCAATCGCTTGACGCGCAATCGAATGACCAATTCTTCAGAACTGTCTAGTTGATCTTGTTGAAAATTGCGTAGTTCTTCTGAAATCCATTGACGCTCCGCAACTGTCAACGCATAGGGTAGACGTCGTCCGATGATGTCTACCCGTTGAAGCACTTCGACCGGGTACGTTTTCAATTCATAGCGCATTGGAAATATTTCCATCCGAATCGCTTGGAGCGCCAAACTAAGTGTGGCTCGCATAATTGACCGGTCGCTCAGTTCCTGTTGCTTTATTACGGGAGCGATTACTGCATAGGATTGATTGATTGCTTCGACCCACTGATTACGCGCCGGATGCAAAAGATCGGGTAATTGATTAAGATCCCCTTGGAGCAACCGGTAAAAGGACAATACATCACATTGCGTGAAAATAAGCGAAAGCAATAAACGACGCTTATTGATTTCTTCGCCGATGACTTCAGCTCCGATCCCCTTCTTCCGCCGCAACTCTAAATCATATTGTTGAAACCATTCATCAATCCGCTCTAAATCTTGACTGATCGTACTCGGTGCGATGTACATCGCATGCGCAAGTGCCTGTAATTTAATCATGCCCGGTTCTTGTAAGAGACGATAAGTGAGCTCAACTTGCCGGTCATCCGTCGAAGGTAATGCTTTATGTGATAATAACAATGCCTCTCGGAGCTTCCGTTTGTCACTTTCATCCCCAACGAGCACTAATCCTCTTCCTCGAATATAATCCAGTTCTAACTGAAAAGAAGCAATTGTTTGAGCAATCGGTTCTCGTTCACGCTGAATGGTCCGTTCGGACGTTCCAAGCGTTTCTGCAATTTCTTGGACTTGAACAGGCTCTGTTTTTGTCAACAAATAAAATAAGACTTCACGTTCTCGTGTAGAAAACTCAATCAACCTTAATCAACTCTTTTCTTAATACAGTGATCACTTCATCGTAAGCCGCTTCAGACAACAGATGATTGACGATGCATACGCGATAATCCGTCACCCCCGTCACTTGGCGGACAATCTTCTCAGGTCCGACAATCAGATGTATTTCAGTAGGGACCTCCTTCAGACGATAACTCTGAACATCGACTTGCAACTGCTCCTGTCGCAGGCGCTTTCGTAGCACGTTCGCTCCTAAGACGCTCCCTACTAACCCAGAATCACAGACGAATCCGATTTTAAGACGTTTCACGTCATCACCCACCTCTTTTCTTTAATCCTAGCGGATGTGTCATTAAAAATGTTAATTTCTACAGACATTTTTCAGACTTTTTTTAAGGAACAACAAAAACGTCATGTGTGGAAACTTAACTGTTCCCATACATGACGTTAAATGAATTAGCCCGTTTGAGTCATCAGTGACAGATGTCGTTCGACTGCTTCTGCCACTTCCCGCCCTTCGCGGATCGCCCAGACAATCAAGGACTGTCCGCGCCGTGCGTCCCCTGCAGCGAAGACACCCTTCCGATTTGTTGCATATCCCTTCGTCTTGATTTTCCCTCGCTCTGATTCAACGATGAGTTGATTCAAGACCGTCTGCTCGACTCCGCTGAAGCCGATTGCAATCAGCATCAAGTCGACCGTATAGTATTTTTCTGTTCCTTCAATTGCTCGGAATTCAATTGACCCATCTGCTTGCTTTACTTTTTCATTATGAATCGTCCAAACCCCTGTCAAGCGACCGGAATCACTTGTCGTGTAACGTGTGATCGCGATCAAATATTCGCGAGGATCACGTCCGAATTGATCGAATGCTTCTGCATAACCGTAGTCAAGTGTAAAGAGGTTCGGTGTATCCGGCCACATGTTGTCGTTCGCCCGGACCTGACCTGGCATTTCATGCTTCCCGAACTGGACGACAGAACGGCAACCCTGTCTGAGTGCCGTCGCGACACAGTCCGCTCCCGTATCTCCGCCACCGATGACGAGAACATCTTTACCTCGCGTATCGTGTTGCTCAAGCAGGGATTGATTCGACAACAGATGGCGCGTCACGCTTGTTAAATAGTCCATCGCGTAACCGACACCGCTCGTCGGAAGATTTGGTAACGTTCTTGGTTCCGTTGCACCGACACAAAGAATGACGGCATCAAACGCTTGTTCAAGCTCGTCCAGCGTCACATCAAGACCGATCGTTACGCCGGTCTTAAAGAGAATGCCTTCTGCTTTGAGCAGATCGACACGACGCTCGACGATATCTTTTGATAACTTCATCGCCGGAATCCCGTACGTCAACAGACCTCCGATACGATCTTCCCGTTCAAAAACGGTGACTTGGTGCCCTGCTTGATTCAATTGATCGGCCGCGGCAAGCCCTGCCGGACCAGAACCGACGACTGCCACATGATGGGACGTCCGGTTCAATGGCACCCGCGGAACGACCCATCCTTTTTCAAAGCCGATATCGATGATTGTACGCTCAATCTGTTTAATCGCGACGGCCGGTTCATTAATCGATAACGTACATGAACCTTCGCACGGTGCGGGACAAACACGTCCCGTGAACTCCGGGAAGTTGTTCGTTTGATGCAGGCGCTCGAGCGCTCCTTTAAAGTCTCCTTCTTCGACGAGGAGATTCCACTCGGGAATCAAATTGTAGACCGGACAACCAATTTTGACATGTCCATAGGTCTCGCCGACATGACAAAACGGGGTTCCGCAATCCATACACCGGCTGGCTTGTTCCGACGCCTCACTTTCAGAAAATGCTTCTTTATATTCATTAAAGTCTTGAATCCGTTCTGTACTGGCGCGCTCTCGTCCGGACTGGCGAGGAACACTCATGAATTTATCGCGTCTTTTCATTATTGACCTCCCGTTCCGCGTCCGAGGTGTGTCTCAAACGCTAACAACATCGCTTCTTCCGTATTATGTCCTTTTTTCGCATAATCGGCCATCAATGTCGTGACGACTTGATAGGTCGTCGGAATGACACGAATAAACGAACTCAAAACATGATCCCAGTTTGAAAGAATCGCATGTCCTTGTTCACTGTTCGTCCGTACGACATGACGTTCGATAAATGTTTTTAAGCGTGCCGCTTCTTCCGTGTCTGTTACTGCGCCCATCGTGACGAGCTCGAGATTGACGCGCGAGCGGAACAACGCGATGTCTTTCGGTAAGACGTAGGCGACACCACCTGACATACCGGCAGCGAAGTTCTTTCCGACGTCACCGAGAATGACGACACTCCCGCCCGTCATATATTCCAAGCCATGATTCCCGATTCCTTCGACGACTGCCGTCGCACCACTGTTTCGAACGGCGAACCGTTCGCCTGCCTGTCCATTGACGTACAGTTCCCCACTCGTCGCACCATAAAGCGCGACGTTACCGATGATGACTTGCTCTGAAGAAACAAAACTCGTCTTCATATCAGGACGAACCGAAAGAATTCCTCCAGATAATCCCTTTCCAACGTAATCATTAGCATCCCCGACGACGTTCAACGTCATTCCGCGAGGCACGTATGCACCTAAGCTTTGTCCGGCTGATCCTGTCAAGTTCAATGTTAGGCGATCGGAAGGTAAGCCCATTTCTCCGAACATCCGTGTCAGACGTGATCCGGTATTCGTACCGATTGCCCGGTCTGTATTCGTAATCGCAAGCGCAAATGTTTGTTTTTCCGTAAATGCATCATGATCAAGCAACGGAGCGATTTCAAGGTGGTCAAACGACTTCGCGACAGCATGATCTTGCGCTTGTGTCGACGTCGAATCATATGTTGGTTGAACAAGTAGTCGAGAAAAGTCGAGACTGGCTGCTTTCCAGTGATTCGTCAAACGATCCGATGTCATTAAAAGATCCGTCCGTCCGACGAGTTCCGCTAGACTACGGACGCCGAGTTGAGCTAAATATTCACGAACTTCTTCCGCAACGAACGTCATGAAATGGACGACGTGATCGGCAGATCCGGTGAATTTTTCACGCAACTTCGGATCCTGTGTCGCGACACCGACCGGACACGTATCTAGATGACAGGCACGCATCATGATGCAACCGACGGCAATCAATGGTGCTGTCGCAAATCCATATTCATTCGCCCCGAGCATCGCTGCGATGACGACATCGCGTCCAGTTAGTAACTTACCGTCCGTTTCTAAGCTGACCCGTTCCCGCAGACCATTCAAGGCTAGCGTTTGATGCGTCTCAGCGAGTCCCAGTTCCCACGGTAAGCCCGTATGTTGGATACTCGTCTTCGGGGAAGCCCCCGTTCCTCCATCATGCCCACTGATGACGATGACATCGGCAAGTCCTTTGGCGACACCGGCAGCAATCGTTCCGACGCCTCCTTTTGCGACAAGCTTAACACTGATCCGCGCCTCGTCATTTGCCCGCTTTAGATCGTGAATCAATTGAGCCAAGTCTTCGATTGAATAAATGTCATGATGTGGTGGTGGTGAAATCAGACCGACACCCGGTGTCGAAGCACGGACCCGCGCAATCCACGGATACACTTTTTCGCCTGGAAGTTGTCCCCCTTCGCCTGGCTTCGCGCCTTGTGCGACTTTAATCTGGAGTTCATCCGCATGGATCAAATAATGACTCGTCACGCCGAACCGACCTGATGCAATCTGTTTAATCCGACTCATCCGTGAGTCACCATTTTCGTCGAGTTGATACCGTTCCTCTTCTTCGCCACCTTCACCACTGTTACTCTTACCACCTAGACGGTTCATCGCAATCGCTAGTGTTTCATGAGCTTCCTTCGATAGTGAACCGTACGACATCGCACCGGTCTTAAAGAATTTGACGATTTCACTCGCGGGTTCGACTTCCTCGAGCGGAATCGGTGTCGTTTCCTTGAACGTCAACAAATGGCGCAGGAAGGTTGCGGGTTCTTCTGCAATTTGATTTGAGTACCGTTTAAATAACTGATAGTCCCCAGTTCGGCAAGCATGTTGTAACAAATGGATCGTCGCCGGATTGAACGCATGATGTTCTCCGTCATTACGGTACCGGAAGACACTACCTGATTCCAAGAACGTCCGTTTCGTCCCTTCCTCATGTTGACGTTTCGCTTCCTTTTCAATCAAAGCGAGCGACAGACCACTGAGTTGAGAGACTGTTCCCGTAAAGTAGCGATCGATGACGTCCGTCGAAATCCCGACGGCTTCGAAAATCTGCGCCCCCCGATAACTGAAGACGGTCGAAATCCCCATCTTCGACATGACTTTGACGACCCCCTCCGTCACGGCGTTACGATAACGAACAGCATTGTCCGCGTGTTTTTCACCAATCGCTTCATCGAGTGTCGCATATACAAGGTACGGGTAGATTGCGTCAGCTCCGTAACCGAGCAGCGCCGCGAAGTGATGCACCTCCCGGACTTCTCCCCCTTCGATGATTAAACTGACGTTTGTCCGAAGCCCTTTACGGATTAAATGGTGATGCACGGCACTCGTCACGAGCAGGATTGGCATCGGTATGGCTCCAGGTCGAATGTTCCGGTCAGAAAGAATCAACAACTCACAACCCGATTCGACGGCATGAACCGCTTCTTCGAGGAGCGTTCCAAGTGTTTCTTCCATTTGATTCGTAAACAATGTTGATAACGTTTTTTGTTTCAACTTTGTTTGACTGAGCGCATGCGCTTCAGCCGGAACTAGCACCGGTGAGTTCAAGCGGACCCGACGACAGTTTTTCCGGTTCGGGGTCAATAGTTCACCTTGACGCCCGAGCCAGGTCATCGTTGACGTGACGATTTGTTCACGTAACGCATCGATTGGTGGATTGGTGACTTGGGCAAACAATTGTTTGAAGTAACGGAACAACGATTGTGGTCGCTCACTTAATACAGCGAGTGGGATGTCCGTTCCCATCGCACCAAGCGGATCTTTTTTTTCCTCGACGAGAGGAATCAAGTATTGCTCGATATCTTCTCGCGTGTATCCAAACAGACGTTGCGTCGTACCTAATTCCTCAATCGTTTCTGAGTGCATTAACGTCGGTAATTGAATCTGTTCTTCTGATAACCATTCGGCATAAGGATGACGCATCGCAAGATCCCGTTTCACTTCTTCGTCAGAAATCAGCTGACCGGAAGCAAAGTCAAGCAAGAGGAGCTCACCAGGAATCAAACGTTTCTTATACAAAATCTCTTTTTCCGGAATCGGGAGGACACCTGATTCCGAGGACAACATAAAGTGACCATCGCGCATCATGATATAACGGGCAGGTCTGAGTCCATTTCGGTCAAGTGTCGCGCCAATTTGTTTCCCATTCGTAAATACGATGGCAGACGGACCGTCCCATGGCTCCATCATACTGCTGTGATACTCGTAATAAGCACGTTTCGCCGGCCGTACTTCCGCATGCTCGAATGGCTCTGGAACCAGCATTAAAGCTGTTTCCGCTAACGTCAAACCAGACAAGTATAAAAATTCAAACGCATTATCGAGCATCGACGAGTCACTTCCTGATTCATCGAGGATTGGGAGCACATCATCTGCACGGCGACCATACGTCGTTTTTGCTAGACTTTTTTCGCGTCCACGCATCGCTTGAATATTGCCTTGTAACGTATTGATTTCTCCATTATGAATCAAATAGCGGTTTGGGTGAGCTCGTTTCCAACTCGGGAAGGTGTTCGTGCTAAAACGTGAGTGAACAATCGCAAACCCCGATTGGTACCGTTCATCACGTAAATCATCAAAATACTGACCGAGCTGATCTGTAGTGACAAGTCCTTTATAGACGATAGTCTCACTCGAACTACTGAGCACGTACTGTTCGATCCTGAGACGATTTGCTTCTCGTTCAAAAGAACGACGAATCATGAATAACGTTCGTTCGAAGGCCAACCCTTCAATGTCCTTCGCTTCAATGAAGCATTGGCGAATGACCGGTTCTGTTTGACGTGCTTTTTCACCAATCACTGTATTCGAGACTGGTACCGTTCTCCACTCGATCACCCGTTGTCCTTCTGATAAAATAATTGATTCTAAAGCGCGTTCGAGTCGCTGTCTCGACCGTTCCTCCCGAGGCAGGAACATCATCATGACACCATAATCTCCTTTTTTCGGTAAGGTTACATTCCGAAATGTCTCCCGAAAGAGACGGTCGGGAATTTGAGTTAAGACACCGGCACCATCCCCTGTTTTCGCATCGCTCCCCTGTCCGCCTCGATGCTCCATCTGACAGAGCATCGCGAGTGCATTTTCGACGATTTCATGGCTCGGTCTCCCGGTTCGGTGCGCATAGACTCCGATTCCACACGCATCATGTTCTTGCTTCGGATCATATAAACCTTGCCGTTCAGGCAATTGATGAAATGACATAATTTCACTCTCCTTAACACGTTCTAAATTTTCTGTATATTCAGTTAAAATATACTTTACACTCTTTTATGATTATTCGCCACCATGTATAAATGAAACTATTATATCCAAATCACTTATGATTCCCTGAGGCTAGACAATGTTAACGCTTACATAAAGATGAATAATCATACTAATTATTTTTTCAGAAGAATTATTCTCGTTTAAATTTTATTTTTTGCAACGAGTGTTTCAAGCGTGGTATTTTTAATAAAGAGAAATCTATTATTTTGATTAGAGAGGAAGTACGTTATGAAAAATTCAGTAAAGTGGACAGGGCTCTTGATTGCAGGAACTACCCTTTTCCTTAGCGCTTGTGGTCAGGAAGAAGAGAAGACGACAGCATATGACAAAATCGTTAAGGAGGGGACGTTGACAGTAGCTACTGCCGGAACACTTTATCCAACGTCGTTTCATGATGAAGAGAGCAACAAGTTGACTGGCTTTGACGTCGAAGTCGTTAAAGAAGTCGCAAAACGACTCGATCTAAAAGTAAACTTCAAAGAGATGTCATTCGATGGTATGTTGACGAGCGTCAATACTGGACAAGTCGATCTTGCCGCAAACGATATTACAATCACAGAAGAACGGAAAGCAAAATTCGCATTTTCAAAACCTTACAAGTATACGTACGGAACGGCCATCGTTCGTAAAAGTGATTTATCTGACATACAATCTCTTGAGGATTTAAAAGGTAAAAAAGCAGCTGGCGAGGCAACGACGACTTACATGCAAATCGCTAAAAAATATGGTGCAAAAGAAGTCACATATGATAATGCAACGAACGATCAATATCTCCGCGACGTCTCGAATGGTCGAACGGATGTCATCTTGAACGACTATTATCTTCAAAGCCTTGCTGTCGATTTCTTCAAAGACTTCGACATCACGATCCACCCGGACATCGCCTATAATCCGAGTCAAGTCGGTCTCATCATGGATCTTGATAATAAAGAGCTCCAATCAAACATTAACGCTCAAATCGAGGCGATGAAAAAAGACGGTACGCTCGCAAAATTATCAAAGCAATATTACGCCAACAAAGATGTTTCAAAAATGCCTGACGTCAAAACGACGATTGTGGATGTGAATTGAGCAATGTCGACTGGCGCTCCGTGTTTAATCCTGAGTTAGCGGTTGATGCGTTTCCCTTTATCTTAGGAGGACTTGGACATACATTATGGATTGCATTCGCAAGCATGGGATTAGGTCTGATATTCGGCTTGTTGCTTGCACTTGCTCGTTTATCAGCGTCTCGTTTTTTACGCCTGACTGCGACGCTCTATATTTCATTCATGCGCGGTGTACCGATCCTCGTGATTCTTTTCATGCTGTACTTCGGCTTACCTGTGATCAATATCGAACTCGATGCGCTAACAGCAGCGATAACGGGCTTCAGTCTCAACAGTGCTGCGTACATGGCAGAAATCATTCGCTCCGCCATTGTGTCTGTCGACAAAGGACAAAGAGAGGCTGCCCAGTCTCTCGGCCTCTCTCCTTATCGCGTCCTAGTCGGAATCATTCTCCCGCAAGCGATTCGTTTGGCAATCCCACCTTTATCGAACGTTTTACTCGATTTAGTCAAAGCGTCTTCTTTAGCTGCGATGATTACCGTCCCAGAAATCTTTCAACGTGCAAAAATCGTCGGTGGACGCGAATTCGATTACATGACGGTTTATTTCGTAATCGCCTTCATCTATTGGGGAATTTGCGCATTGATTGCAGCTGTACAAGAAGTTCTAGAGCGTCATTTTGCTCGTTATCTTTAACCGACATAAAAAGCACCGCCCGATTGACGAGGAAAGTCGACTCGTCAAGCGGGCGGTGCTTTAGCCTTGTCTATAGTTCTTAGCTAAAAAGAGTTCAATTTGTATAGCTTGAAGAGGTTTATGGAACAAATAACCTTGCAACGTATGGCACCCTAACTGATTTAATAACCTTGCTTCTTCGACTAACTCGACCCCTTCAGCAACAATCGTCATGTTTAACCGTCTTCCTAACTGAATAATCATCTCGACGATTGCACGCTTCTCATCTGAACGGATTGCTTCTTGAACGATTTCTTTAGGAATCTTTAACTGGTCGAACGGTAATTCTACGAGTGTTTGCATTGAAGAAAAACCTGTCCCGAAATCATCAAGTGCAATTCGAATCCCATGAAGGTGAAGTTCGTTTAAGGTCTCGATAATCTGATTCGTTCCTTCGATAAAAATATGTTCTGTCATTTCGATTTCAAGCAAGTATGCCGGAAAATGTGTCTCTTCAAGAATCGTCAGTACTCTTTCGGTAAAATCGGGTTGCCTTAATTGCCACGGGGAGACATTGACTGCAATCGTAATCGCTCCATGTCCTTGATCCAACCACGTCTTTCCTTGCGCGCAAGCGCGGCGCATCACCCATCCTCCTAGCGTTTCAATAAAACGCGTCCGCTCCGCAATCGGAATGAACTCTAAAGGGGAAATCATTCCATACTTGGGATGATTCCAACGCACAAGCGCTTCCGCTCCAGTAATTTTGTGACTGTCTGCTTCTACTTGCGGTTGAAACAGTACAAAAAAATCTCGATCGAGTTCTGCATCGTACAAATCGCGTGTCAGCTGAAGCGCTCGCTTACGCTGATTTTGAGTCTCTGCATCCGTAATTGCATACGTGTTTTTTCGGTTCGATTTAGCTGTGAACAATGCAACTTCTGCATCATTGATGACATGATCAATGGATTCGTCATAAATAAAAGAAACACCGATGCTCGCTGTGACATTGATTTGTTTGAAATCAATTTGTACGCGTTCAGCGACACATGTTAAAACCTCCTCGCATAGCAGTTCAATACCAGCATGACCTTTCGCATGAAGTAAAAAAGCACTTCCGCTTGCTTTGGCAATTAAACAATCGGGAAAACGATTCATGAGTCTACTCCCAACCATATGCAACGTGCGATCTCCCGTCCGGTAACCGAAGGCATCATTGACCGTTTTGAAGTCATCTAAATCAATTAAACAAATTGCATCTCCTTCGCTTGAAATTTTTTCGACTTCAAGAACGAAATAAGACCGATTAGCGAGTTTTGTTACCGGATCAAGAAAGGCTTGCTCTTGTAAGCGTGAAAGATACTCGATATTACGTTCTAATCGTGTCACGTACTGACGATGAATCAATAAACTGATCAGCGCAGCAATGATGACTAAGCCGATTCGTGCGATATAATCTGCTGTATTAGTAACGGACGTGACGTTCGGTGCATTAAACCAAATGTATAAGAGAGAAATGATCGTCGTCCCCGTCGCATAGACGAGCATCGTTCGATTAATGACGACAAGAGAACTCAGTAAAAAAAGAATCGCAGCTGCCCAAACGGTCTGAGCACCACTTTCGAGGAAGGGATAATAGATGAAAGGAATTAGTAAAAAAACACTCGACATCACGTGGGGTTTAAGACGATCCGGCATATTACTTTTCCCAAGCAGAAATTGACAAATGCCTACGAGAAAAATAAGTCCAGCACGTAAAAGGTCATACCTGTTCAAGCCGGATGTACTGAGTAAACTAGTAAGCACATACAAAATCGCACCCAAGCTCGTCAGAACTAAAATGATGGAGCCAAACAATTGATAGTTCGCTTTTGCTTCTCGATTATACTGAAGACTGGCGGAAGAAGGTCGCTGCTGATTTTTCATAGGAATCCCTCTTTTCTGTTCTATCCAATTGTCTTTTTCCTTTAGATCATACTTATAAAACCTAATTTTTCCTAAAATAATGATTTAGTTGGAAACGTCTAAATGAAAAGAGAAACGGGTATTCATTAAAAGAAGTGTTAATTATATGCTAAGAAAGGAGCTTAACGATGAGCCATCTGCTGTTTATCGAAGCCAATGATAGTACACATCAATCGAAAAGTCTTAGTTCACAGATGAATAACGCATTCCTTGCTTCCTATCGCAAGGAACATCCAGAAGATGAGATTACCATCCTAAACTTATTTGAAGAACGCCTTCCTTTTTTTGATTTACGTCTCGCTAAATCTGCCGCGAAACTATTTCGAGGGGAAACGCTCGATCAAGAGGAAGCCGAACAGGCGGAACGGTTACAAGAATATTTAAATCGTTTCTTAGAATCAGAAAAAATCGTTTTTTCTTTTCCGATGTGGAATTTAAGTGTTCCTGCTCCCTTGCATAACTATATGGATTATCTCGCGCAATCCGGGCAAACGTTTCATTACACTGCTGAAGGATCCGTCGGACTTGTGACTGGTAAACGTGTACTACTCTTACATTCTCGTGGAGGTGACTATTCAACGCCTGATAAAATCGAATCCGACCATGCCGTACGGTATATGCAGGACATTCTGCAATTTTTCGGAATCACGGATGTCAAATCCATCATTCTCGAAGGGCACCAACAATATCCGAATCAAGCCGAAGAACGGATTCAAAAAGCCCTCTTTGCATGTGAGAAGGCTGGGATGGATTTTTAGAATGTGAATAATAAAAAGTCCTTTTTTCCGTTAAGTACAATTTTTTCATAAGTCTTTAAATGAAAAGTACGAAATAACGTGTAAGCAACCGTATAGTCTCGCTTCGTCGATTCAATGTTTCCTAATACTTCGTTATAGTATCCACGTTGATAATAAAAATGAGCGATAAAGGAAGAATCATTCAAAGCGAGACTTTCTACTAATGCTTTCTCCGTTAACGCCATTCCTTCATCATATTTTTTTTGAAATGTCAGCAGTTGCGAATGGTTATAATAAATTTTTAATAACTGTTTCTTTAATTCCAACGTATCATATGATAAAGATTCTAATTCTAAATATACTTTTTCTGATAAATGAAATTGGTCATTTTCAGCATACAAATTAGAAATTGCCATTTTGATTCGAATGAACACTTGAGGAGACTCATACCAAATGTCTTCTTTCTTTGTCAGATGAGATAACAATGAAGAGGCCGTGCGATAATCAATATGAGCTATTTTAAATTTTAATAAAATCTCAAAATAAGACTTTAATAACGTCATTTCTTTCGTTTGATTCACAATTTTTTTAGATATTTCCTCCTCTAATTGTCCAAACTTTTTTTCTCGAAGTAATTGAGAAAAATGCATATCATATTTACGATATTGTTCACTTTCTAATCGATCCTGAAATAATAATGATATGGGTACACGGAGCCGCTTCGCAATTTGTTGTAATAAATCGATTGTTGGAGAATTTCGTCCATTCTCAATTTTACTGATTTCTGCTTGACTGCAAATCCCATCACACAATTGTTTTTGTGTCAATTTTTTTTCTTTTCGAATTCGTTTGATTTCGTTTCCAATGGAAAGTGGTAATGAATTCATTCTTCTTTCCTTCCTTCATACTGAAAGTAAGCTGATAACTTTTTTTAGGACCAATTCAATTAGAATACGATCAATATAAGCAGAACGCTAATCGATCGTAAAATACATTAACTCGAATAGGTATTCATCTAGTATTTCTTTATACGCCTTATTTTCAGTAGCAATAAATACTACGTAAGCCTGCGTATATGCTTCTTTAATTTTTTCTGACGACGCACACACTTGTTCAAGCGCATATCCTTGCTGATAAAAAAAGTGCCCCAGATAACTCATGTCTTGCATTTTGTTGCTTTCATTAATGCCCTCGGTGGACTCTGCAATCACAAGTGAAAATTTTTTCAGTTTAATCAAATTTCTAATATAATTGTATTTTACTTTTAGCATTAATTTTTTATAATCATCGGTCACATAATCTAATTTCAAAGTCTCTTTGTAAATATTGTGAGCATGCATGTATTCTTTATTATTAGTATACAGGACGGCAACAGCCATCTGAATCCTGACATAAATTAAAAAGTACTCTTCAAGGATTAATTTATCATTTACCAACTTCAATAACTGAGAAATACACGTACGATAATCAATTTTTTTCATTTCCACTTCATTAATCAATTGATAATATCTCAATAAAATTCTCGTGCCTTCTGCAGTCGTATTTTTTAGTTTCTGTGGGATGATTTTAAGAATCTCTGCATGTTTTTGAGCACGCATCAATTGTGTTATTTGATGATTAATTCGGTGAAATTCTTCTATCTCTTCTTCCTCCATAAAAAAGAAAGAGACCGGAACACGTAGCTTTTTCGCTACATCTTGAAGTAGTTCAATCGTCGGTGAATTTTTCCCATTTTCTATTTTGCTAATTTCAGCTTGACTACAAATATTTCGGCTCAATTCTTGTTGAGTAATTTTTTTCTTTTGACGTAATTTCTTTAAGCGCGTACCAATTGTTCGTTGTACAGAAGTCATTCTTTTTCTCCTTTAATATAAAACGAGCAAATAGAGTAAAAAAAGTCCCCCGTCCAAGTTAATTTTACTTGTTACGGAAGACTTATTTATTCGATGCTTCCGGCGAGAATCGAACTCGCACTGCAGCATTACCATTGCT
The DNA here is from genome assembly GCF_018618695.1 of Exiguobacterium sp. s127. Lineage (NCBI taxonomy): Bacteria > Bacillati > Bacillota > Bacilli > Caryophanales > Exiguobacterium > Exiguobacterium sp. s127. The sequence continues at coordinate 19,587 of NZ_JACSMO010000019.1, forward strand.
GAGGTCTGCCATTAACCTACGGAAGCGTACATATTTCTGATATCAGTATAGCTTAGATGAAATATTTCTTCAATAAAAAAACTGACAGACGTTGCCAAGTCTGCCAATTTAGAAGAGTTATTTACTTATAATACGGTTTTTGTTAGCGAATTATCGAACACGATAAGAACTGAGTAATGTTCGTCTGCTTTTGATGCAACGAATGTAGAAAACTTAAGTGTAATGATTGAATTTGAACCGACTCCGTTTTCTTCGAAGAAATGATTCATTCGTTCTTCTAACTCCTCAGGCGTACGTCCTACCAATACTTTTGAATGCAACATCTTATTCACCCCGTCTATTTTTTGTGTACGATTATGGTTTTTCCCAAAAGCGTACACTCTAAAACCTACAATTTTTCAACTTGCTGAATTTCAATCCGTTCGCTAAGGTGAAGACATGAATCATATTTTACGAAGGAGTCGAGGCATATGAAAGATTACATGTTTGATGAAATCATTGATAAAAAAATGACGGGTTCGGTAAAATGGGACGGCTTAAAAGATTTATATGGAGCAGAAGAATTAATTCCGATGTGGGTCGCCGATATGGATATCCGACCAGCGGATTCAATCGTCGGGGCATTAACAAAACGGATTGCACACGGTCATTTCGGCTATTCCCTATTCGAAGATCGAGCCAAACAAGCCATTCAAAACTGGTTTTTGAAACGTTATGATCAACAGATTAAACAATCATCGCTCCTTTATTCGAGTGGCGTCGTCCCTGCTCTAGCACACAGTCTCTTGGCACTGACCGATGAGCATGATGAGGTCATCATTCAAACTCCTGTTTATCCCCCGTTTCACCAAATCATTCAATCGAACAATCGAACGCTCATTGAAAATCCGCTCCGCTTGATTGCAGGACGTTATGAAATTGATTTCTTGAGTCTTGAAGCACAGATGAAAACTGCGAAAATGATGATTTTATGCAGTCCCCATAATCCAACTGGTCGGGTGTTTAATCGGAGTGAACTTGAAACAATTGTTGAGTTGGCCAAGAAATATGACGTTTATCTTCTGTCCGATGAAATCCATGCTGATTTGATTTTTTCCGGTAACAAACACCATCCGATTTCAGCATTTTCATATGAGAAGGCAATTCTCGTCAGTGCACCTTCAAAAACATTCAACATTCCAGGACTTTATGCTTCTTATCTAGTTGTTCCGAACGAAACCATTCGTTTGGAAATCGAACGTGTCCAGCAAGCAAACTTTGTTCATCCGAACGCGTTTGCCTCAACAGCAATCATCGCTGCCTATGAGGATAAAGCGAGCGAACAATGGCTTGACCAACTTCTCTTATATTTAGAGCAGAATCGTGACCATGCTCTCAGACGAATCGAAACGGAGATGCCGTTACTATCTGTCGTCAAACCTGATGCAACCTTTTTACTTTGGATTGATTTTGAGCGCCTCGGATTGACCGAAGACGACCGTGCGACTTGGCTCGTTGAACGAGCATCCCTCGCCTTAACCCATGGAAAAGCATTCGGAACGAACGGCGTGACATTCGAACGTTTAAACTTCGGATGCCCGCGGCGCCAACTAGACGAAGCACTCGACCGGCTGCATGACGCATACCTCAGCTTGATGTAAATGATTTTTCTCTAAACAGATTAGCACATGCTAGTCTGTTTTTTAATTTTTCACATTTTACACTAATTTCACAAATACTGAAATACGTTCATCCGATTTAACCATTACAATAAAGTGACGAAAATCAGAAAATTAGAACTTTAGCAGGGACGAAAAGTGTCCCAACCCCTTGATAGACTAGGCTTGAAGCCATTTTCCGCCTGTTTGCAAGGACTTGCAATGTAGTTTTGTCACCTGTAAGGTTGGGAACAAATAAGTCATCGATGTTCACTTTTTAACTTTTTTATCCCGAACAGACGACGACAACTACATGCATGGGAGGATTTATTTTTATGTCGCAAGAATGGATTTCAATTGGCCTGTATCTATTTATGATGCTTGCCATCGGTTACATCGCGTATAAACGAACGACAAACACGGAAGACTACATGTTAGGCGGTCGTAACTTAGGACCGGGCGTAACAGCACTATCTGCTGGTGCTTCTGACATGAGTGGTTGGATGTTGATGGGACTTCCTGGTGCCATGTATGCTACCGGCGTTTCAGCACTTTGGCTTGCATTAGGATTACTGATTGGTTGTTACATCAACTATATCGTCCTCGCTCCACGCTTTCGTCTCTATACGGAAATGGCAAACGATTCAATTACGATTCCAGACTTCTTGGAGAATCGTTTTAAAGATACATCACGTATCTTACGGACGGTCTCTGCGATCGTCATCATCGTCTTCTTTACGTTCTATACTTCAGCCGGTATTGTATCGGGTGGTAAATTGTTCGAAAGTTCATTTGGCTTTGATTATCATTATGGTATGCTCTTGACGATTGCGGTCGTTGTCGCCTATACACTCTTTGGCGGTTTTCTCGCAGTCAGTTGGACCGACTTCGTCCAGGGTTGTATCATGTTCGTCGCCCTCATTCTCGTACCAATCGTCGCATTGACGGATGTTGGTGGTGTCGACGGCGCATTCAACTATGCGGACAACTTAGATCCTACACTATTTGATCCGTTCAAAGGAACGACTGTCCTCGGAATCATCGGATTCCTCGCTTGGGGACTTGGTTACTTCGGTCAACCCCACATCATCGTCCGCTTTATGGCAATTCGTTCTGTTAAGGACTTGAAAAAAGCCCGTCGTATCGGGATTGGTTGGATGTTCTTCTCAATTTTAGGTGCGATGTTGACAGGTCTTGTCGGGATTGCCTACTTTGAAGGACAAGGTAATGCACTCGGTGACCCAGAAACGGTCTTTATTCGTTTCGCTGATGTCTTGTTCCACCCGTATATCACTGGCTTCTTGATGGCAGCCATCTTGGCAGCAATCATGTCGACAATTTCTTCTCAGCTGCTCGTTACATCAAGTGCGCTGACGGAAGACTTCTATAAGACGTTCTTGCATAAAGAAGCGTCAGACAAACAACTTGTTTTAATCGGTCGTGGTGCAGTTTTAGCCATCGCAGTGATCGGAACATTCCTTGCCTGGAACCCTTCAGCGACGATTCTTTCACTTGTCGGTTACGCATGGGCTGGTTTCGGTTCTGCATTCGGACCAATCATCTTGCTTTCACTTTACTGGAAACGGATGACGAAACAAGGGGCACTTGCCGGAATTATCTCTGGTGCCGTCACAGTTATTCTATGGGTCCAACTCAACTTTAGCGATACGCTTTATGAGATGGTTCCAGGATTCTTTACAAGTCTTCTCTTTACAGTCGTCGTCAGCCTTCTTACGAAACAACCTGTTGACTCTGTACAAGACAAGTTTGATGATATGGAAGAAGAATTAAAAGAAGTCACACAATAAACACTAAAAAAATCTCCATCCTGTTCAGTCGTCGACTGATGAGGGTGGAGATTTTTTCGTCGTACTAGATTACGTCAATTCAATCACACCGTAATGAAGTTTCGATGATTTCCGTTTAATACGCTCAAAAGCAAATTGATTAAACAACTCACTCTCAAAATGGGCTTTTAAGACGATTCGTCTCTTTGCGACTCGTTTTGCTTCCTCGATTGCCTCAATCGATAATACTTCATAGTCAGCAAGGGTGCGCAGGCCGTTCAAATGCGTCGACTCCGTCACTGTCTTTTCAAACATTGGATCAAAATAGATGACATCAAATGAATCCGAGGGCAAGGTCTTTAAATAACGGATGTGTTGTTCGTTCAGCACCTCGATCCGGCGCATGGCATCATTGATCGGCTCATAGCCTTCTTGCCAAGCAATCAGTCCTTCACGAACGATGAGTGCCGTTTCTGCTTTACTCTCTAACGCTACGACTTGACCACTTGAGCCGACAGCATGGCTCATGACGATTGCATCCGCTCCTAATCCTAGCGTGCAATCAAGAACGGTCATTCCCGGCTTAAGCTTGGCGATTGCAATTAATGGATCATGACCCGATGCATCAAATTGTTTTATCCGAAAGACCGCACTAGACGGATGAAAGAAAAACGAGGCTTCTTCATCTAACGGATAATATTCCAACCGTTGCTTGTCAACGACTAAAAGGGGTAAGCGGTGGGTTTGTTGTAACGACTGAATGCTGTGTTTTTTACGTTCGACAACCTGAAAGTCTAGCGCTCCCTCTTGCATCAACTGATGTAAGCGTGTTTCGACGGCAGCGGTCGGTCTTAAACATGTTGTCAACAACACCTGTTCTTTCTTCACTTGATTCACTCCCTTGAACTACCTCCACCTACGCTTCGCTTAGAGGTGTAGGATTCCTGAGTTATCCGACCTGACGGTCGAAACCTGATCAGGCTAACCCCGTCGTCCCGACGGTTGAAGAAGCTAAGAGGCGTTCAG
>NZ_JACSMO010000020.1:0-20397 GCF_018618695.1 Exiguobacterium sp. s127
CGTTGACGAAGCTTGCGCTTCATTCATTGTTTGTATCCGAAGATACGTTTTTTGCCTCATCGTTCAGTTTTCAAAGTTCGTCGTGTCGTGTTAGCGACTTTAATAAGATATCATGGAATAACTTAACCGTCAATCCTTTTTCTTATTTTTTTAATTTGCTTTCGTCGTTCAGAGCGTGTCGCCCTGTCGACATGTATTAATATACTATCTCAAAATAGTAACGTCAACAGATTTTAATAAAAAACTTTTAATTATTTTTTTCTTCTATATATAGTATTTTCGATTCGCGATAAAAAACATATGAACCAATCGTTTAAACGACTGGTTCATATGTTACGAGTTCCACGCCCGTACCTTTTGTTTGACGATAAGAGATGCGAATTAACCCTTTACGCATAAAGAAATCGACTAAACTACCTAAATCAACCTTCAGTTCCTGCAATCGTTCATTTTCCATTAGTTCATACATCGTCCACGGGATTGTTCTTTCACGCATCACTTCAAATAAATACTTTCCACCGGATAATACTTTCGATTGAAGTAGATGTTCCAGACCAATCAAAGCTAAATGGATTCGCAATTCAAGTGTTTCTTCACTTAATAGTAATTGCTGGTATAACTTGTACACTTCCGGATCATCCATGCGAGCTTGTTCCCAGACGACAATTTCAGGATGTGCTCCTTTTTCAAGAACGGAAAGCCGTGCTAAATGATGTAAAGCATGATGCACGTGCGTGTAAGCATCATAGTAGTTACCGCGACTAAAGAGATTACGCCCGTCTTGAAAACGACGTAGTAGTTTCGCAAAAGACAGTGACATTTGCAGGCAACGTTCTGCTTCCGGGAAATTCAACAGCCTTTTTTTCATATCAGTTAAATAATCATTGCGTTCAAAAATAATTGTTCCTTCGGATATCCAATGGACAGCTCGCCGATTCGCGTTCAGTACAATCCATCGTGACAGTACATCTTCATGGACGACATGAAGTGACACCTTGAGTGTATCTAGGCGGTAGTGTTTGATTGTCCATTCAATAGAGGAGTCCCGTGTAACAACTAGTAACAGTATATCAAATTGGTCCGTCAATGAATCCTTCGGTTGCTGTTTTTCAACAGCGATGATCCCTTGCGTTTCTTGATAGGCAGCATATTCGGAATAAATTGTTCTTGTGACTTGTTCCATTCAATTCTCACCCTTCTTCACTCATACTCATCCGTTACCATTTTCGACAAAAATTCATTGTTTCCTTCTTCAGGACATAAGCTACAATATGCTAGACTGTCGTTAGGGGGAATTCAATTGAAAAAACAACGCAAGAATAAAATAAACCGCGCCCGTAACTTGGCGATGTTCCTCGTTTTTGGTGGAATGCTCGTTATGTATGGCGGTCTTCTATTAAAACAATTTGAAATCATCATGGTTATTTTAATGCTACTCGGTTTTGTCATGGTCTTAGCGAGTACTGCCTTATATTTCTTGATTGGTTTAACTTCAACGAAAGCAGCCGTCGTCACTTGTCCGAACTGTGGAAAAGAAACAAAAGTCCTCGGTCGCGTCGATTTATGTATGCATTGCGATGAGCCACTCACGATGGACCAAGAACTTGAAGGAAAAGAATTCCATGAAAAATACAATAAACACAATAAACGAGCTCCCCGTTAAAGGAAGCTCGTTTTTATTGTACGTTTGATTGGCATTCAGGACACGTCCCGTATACTTCGAGACGATGACGATCTACTTTAAATCCAGTCAAATGTGCAGCGACCGTCTCGACATCATCGAGAACCGGATAATTGAAGTCGACGATTTTACCGCACCCTTCACATATCATATGATAATGACGTGTCGTAACGAAATCGAATCGGCTCGAAGCGTCTCCATAGTTCATCTCTTCAACGATTCCTTTTTCACGGAAAACACGTAAATTATTATAAACTGTCGCCACACTCATATTTGGAAAACGATGTTCGAGCGCACGATAGATATCATCTGCCGTCGGATGCGTATGTCCTGTCGTCAAGTATTCCAAGATTGCGTGACGTTGTGGTGTCATGCGAACGCCCGAGTCCCGTAAAGATCGTACTGCGTCATCTAGCATTTCGTTAGCCACGTCCATCCCCTCATTTCTATCTTTCATTGATTATTAGATTGTAATCTTTATAATTAGTCTACCTACATTATTCCCGTCCGTCAACGGCTCTGCTTCTGATTTGACGTCCGTGATACAATCATATCGTGATATTTTTCACGAATCAACGATTGGAGGAATCATCCATGTCAACCCATTCTACACGCTCGACATCCGAGGCGTTATACGACGTTGCCCAAAAATGTATCGTCGGAGGTGTCAACAGTCCATCCCGCTCTTTTAAGGCCGTCGGAGGAGGCGCCCCCGTTTATATGGAACGTGGAGAAGGTGCTTACTTTTACGATGTCGATGGCAATCGTTATATCGATTACTTAGCCGCTTACGGTCCAATCATCACCGGGCACGGGCATCCACATATTACGGAAGCGATTACGCATGCGGCGCAAAATGGTCTCCTATATGGTACGCCTCACCGTCTAGAAATCGACTTCGCACATAAGCTTCAACAAGCGATTCCGTCTTTAGAAAAAGTTCGCTTTACGAATTCAGGAACCGAGGCGGTCATGACGACGATACGAGTCGCGCGTGCCTACACGGGTCGTGAACTCGTCGTGAAATTCAGCGGCTGTTACCACGGACATTCTGATTTAATGTTGATTGCAGCAGGAAGTGGTCCAGCAACACTCGGTTCACCGGACTCTGCCGGTGTAACGAAAGCAACAGCGAAAGAAGTCTTGACAACACCGTTCAACGATGTTGAAGCCTATCGTCAAATCATGGCTGAATGGGGCGATCAAGTTGCCTGTGTCCTCGTCGAACCGATCGTTGGGAACTTTGGGATTGTCGAACCGCATCCTGGATTCCTCGAAGCCATCAATGAGATTACTCATGAGTACGGCGCACTCGTCATCTACGATGAAGTCATCACGGCGTTCCGCTTCACATACGGCAGTGCTCAAGAACTATTGAATATCCGTCCTGATATGACGGCACTCGGCAAGATCATCGGTGGTGGTCTTCCGATCGGTGCATACGGTGGTCGTAAAGACATCATGGAACACGTTGCTCCGCTCGGTCCTGCTTATCAAGCTGGAACGATGGCTGGAAATCCGGCATCGATGGCAGCAGGTATCGCTTGCCTAGAGTTACTTGAACAGCCTGGTGTCTACGAAGAATTCGAACGTCTCGGTGCGAAGCTCGAACAAGGGATTCTCGAGGCTGCTGCTACTCATGACGTCACGATTACAATCAATCGTCTAAAAGGAGCTTTGACGGTCTACTTCACGGATGAGACGGTCACTGACTACCTCGGTGCGGAGCGCGCAAATAGCGAGATGTTCGGTCGTTTCTTCAAATTGATGCTCGAGCAAGGCATTAATCTTGCCCCTTCAAAATACGAGGCGTGGTTCTTGACGACGGCTCACACGGACGCAGACATCGATGAGACGATTGCTGCCGTCAACCGTGCGTTCGCACAATTGTAAGCTGTTCATTCTTTATACAAAAAGGCTATTCCGAAAAAAACGGAATAGCCTTTTTTCATTCGACGAGCTCGAGGTTCTGAATCGCGTACAGTTCAAAATATGCGCCACGTTTACGCATCAACTCTTCATGACGACCGAGTTCCGTGATTTGACCATTTTCAATCACGACAATCTTATCGGCATCCGTAATCGTCGACAGACGGTGGGCGACAGTAAACGTCGTCCGTCCTTTCGCGAGACGCGCAAGCGAATCTTGAATCATCGATTCACTTTCTAGATCTAGCGCACTTGTTGCTTCATCCAGAATGAGAATCGGTGGGTTCTTCAAGAAGACACGGGCAATCGCCAAGCGTTGCTTTTGTCCCCCTGACAGTTTAACGCCTCGTTCTCCGACCGCCGTCTTGTACCCTTGCGGCAGCCGTTCAATGAACTCGTGTGCATTCGCCGCCTTCGCAGCAGCAATCACTTCTTCATCCGTCGCTTCCGGGTTCCCCATCTTGATGTTCATTTCGACCGATTCACTAAAGAGAATCGATTCTTGCATGACCATTCCGATTTGGTCGCGTAAGCCACGCAATTTCAAGTTTCGGATGTCGACACCGTCAAGCGTAATCCGTCCAGACGAAACATCATAAAAACGAGGAATCAGACTGACGAGCGTCGATTTCCCGCCTCCCGACATTCCGACGAAGGCGATTCGTTCCCCCGCCTGGACGTCGAGCGTCAACCGGTTGATCGCAAGTTCGCCATCTTCTTCATACGAGAAGCTGATGTCTTCGAACTGGACGTTTCCTTTAACAGCGACCGGATCTTTCGCATGTGCTTTTTCCGTAATATCATACGGTTCGTCTAAAAATTCAAACATCCGGTCCATCGAAGCAATCGATTGTGTCAACGTAGTGGACGAGTTGACGAGGCGACCGAGCGGTGCATACAGACGGTCGATGTAGCCGATGAAAGCGACCATCGTCCCGATTGTTACTTGTCCGTTCAAGACGAAAAAGGCAGCCGTACCAAAAATCAAAATCGGTGCAAAGTCGGTAATCGTCGAAACGACGACGTAGGTCCGTGCATTCCAGTTCGTCTGACGAAGTGCCGCTTTTAAGAAACCATCATTTTGACCTTTGAACGCTTTGTTTTCATGTGGTTCAAGGGCGAAACTGCGGATAACTGCCATTCCGTTGACCCGCTCCGTCAAATGTCCTTGGAGTTCCGCAAGTGCTGCTGAGCGATCGCGCGTCAAACTGCGGAGCCGCCCATAAAAGAACTTCACGGCAAAGGCATAAAACGGCAATGGGATGATTGCGACGAGCGTCAATTTCGGATTGATCGTCCACATGATGGCAATTGCGATAAAAATCGTAATCATATCGAGCCATAAGTTCATCAAACCCGTTACAACAAAATCTTTTGTTTGTTCGACATCGTTGATGATTCGGGAGATGACTTCGCCGGTTTTCGTGTTCGAATAAAAGCGAAGTGATAATTTCTGAACATGATCAAACAAATTATTCCGTACGTCGAACAAAATTTTCGACGCCGACCACTGTGCTAAATACTGACGGACGAATTCAAGTGGTGGTTTGACGACGAGGAAGACGAAGAAGCCCGCTCCAATCAAATACGCCAGTTCCTTACTCCGCTCTGCAAGCGGTACCGTATTATCGGTCAGGAGGTTATCGATGATGTACTTATACAGTAACGGTAATCCTAACGGAATCGAAAACTTGATGATTCCGACGAACACCGTCAAGAGGATTTGTTTTTTGTACGGCTTGACGAACTGCATGTAGCGACGAATCGAACCTGGTGTCTTATTTTTCTGTTGTTGAGTTTCCTTACCCATGATGATTCACTTCCTTCAATTAAAAAAAGACGATGGCGAACCATCATCTCCGATATCTTGTTTCATATTCACGATACCACGTTTCAACGAATGCCGGATTGAACGGACCTTTCCGACTTCGAATCCACTGGATTAAAATCTGGACGTTGTCCTTCAGGATACGATCAATCGCTTTCGGATAATTCATTTCCCGGCGATGTTTCTCGTACTCATCCTCATCCAAAATCATATACGACATGTCCGGATACACCTTAATGTCTAAATCATAATCAATGTACTTGACTGCTCGATCCTTTTCATCAAACGTCGAAGGTGACCCTAGGTTACAGTAATAGTAGATTCCATCCTCTCGAATCATACAGATTACGTTAAACCAGAGTTCTGTCGAAAAATAACAAATCGCGGGTTCGCGTGTCCGCCACTGACGACCATCCGATTCACTGACCATGATTCGATCATTGAATCCAATCAATTCTTCTTCCGTCGATTTAAGCACGAGCGTTTCTTCCCAAACTCTGTGTAAGCTGCCATTATGTTTGAAACTTTGAATCTCAATCTTGCTACCTTCTTTTGGGAATCGACTCATGTGCTACTCCTTTCTGAAGCTTTTTTATTCAATTTTTCTATACTCTCGTGCTTATTATACCCATTTTCAGAACACATGAAAAACGAAAGGGTACTTTTTCAGAAAAATGACTGTGATTTATTAACTAAAGTAGTCTAAAATCGCGCGTTTCCGTTGATCGAACATCGGTTTGAGAATCAGTAGATCGACAATCATTTTCGGAAAATAAGATTTATAGAGTAATTCATCAATCATGTAGACCCCGTCCGGACGCTGTTCGACACGGTGGAGATGACACCAAGTAGCGAACGGGAACGGGACCTTGACTCCTACATCAACGAAAGCATGTTGACCGACAATCGGAATCAGTGACTCCCACTCGACGAAAATGGGCGGAAGACCGACTTTAAGCTGAATCGTGTTTCCGGCGATTGTCCGCGTATCACCAATCGTTTTCACTTTCGGGAAAACCGTCATTCCCGTTAATGCTTTCGCATCGCCTAAAAACGTCCAAGCCTGCTCTAACGTCGCTGTTACTTTCGTTTCCGTACGAAATGTATTCATGTAGTCTCCTCCTTTAATAGACGATCGATTTTCATTTGTGCGACTGATATCGGCTGCTTGACGTACGTTGCTTCATCCATCAGTACCGTTCCTTCAGGTTGCGTCGCGACACGGTAAATACTGACTTCCCAAATCCGGTGTGAAAAGATATGTTTAATCTTCCCGACATACGTTCCGGGTACGGTTTCCGTCGATTCGACTAACGGATATTGCCACATACCCGCGAGCAGTCCCGTATCCGGTCGCTGTTCGACTGCAACTTTCCCTGCTTCTTCGTAGACGAGAGCGTCGTATTGAATCGTCTGCGTTTTTCCTTTTTTCGTTTTGACCGGTAACTCACCTTGGGCATTTCGCTCGTACGCAAAACAGACGTCATTGACGGGACATAACCCACACATCGGAGACTTCGGTGTACAGACGATTGCCCCGAGCTCCATCAACCCTTGGTTGAAGCTCGACGGATCAAGCGGATCAATCAGTTCATGGACCGCTGCCTCGAACAGTTTCCGTGTTTTCGGTGCGGCGATGTCTTCATAAATCCCAAGCACCCGCGATAAGACGCGCATGACATTTCCATCGACTGCCGGTTCCGCCTGACCGTAAGCAATTGACAGGACTGCTCCCGTCGTATACGGTCCGACACCACGTAAGCTTTCAAAAATTTCTTTTTCGTCAGGAACAATTCCGCCATATTTTTCAACAACTTCTTGAACGGCGATTTGAAGATTCTTAACACGGGAATAGTATCCTAAGCCTTCCCAGTATTTTAAGACTTCGCTTTGCTCTGCCGCCGCTAAATCGTGCGGCGTCGGAAAACGGTCCGTGAAGCGATTATAATAAGGGATGACGGTATCGACACGCGTCTGTTGTAACATGATTTCACTAATCCAGATGTGGTAAGGATTTTTAGTTTCTCGCCATGGTAACTGGCGTTGTTCACGTAAAAACCATGCGACCAATTCGGTTGTGAACGTTCGTTTGTTAAAGTTTATGAAATATTCTTGAACGGGGATCAAATGTCTACCTCTTTTCTACAAAAATACGTTATAGTGAATGAAAATTACCCGGAACGCTTACACTTGTTTGTTTATCCGTACCATTACTACTTTTAGAGGAGCGAATTCGCATTGGATACTGGTACACATATCGGAATGGGACTTTGTCTCGCCGCCATCGCAACACTTGAACCGGATGTCGCAGCAAGCGCAACACTCTTTGCTGCCGTCACGACCACTGCCTTAGTCGGATCGCACGCCCCCGACTTTGACACGGTTTTTAAATTTAAAGGGAACGGTGCTTACTTGACGCAACACCGTGGAAAATCCCATGGATTGATTGCCCTACTCGCTTGGCCGTTACTCTTATCAATCGTCATCGGTACCTTATTCGGCGTACCACCTACTTCATTATGGCTGATGGCGCAGATCGCTGTCGCCCTTCATGTCTTCGTCGATCTGTTTAACGCCTATGGTACACAAGCTCTGCACCCCTTCAAACAGACCTGGATTGGTTGGGGTGTCATCAATACGTTTGATCCGTATTTATTTACGATGTATTACGGCGCTTTCGGGATCTGGGTCCTGACACGCGCGACCATCGTTATTTTCCCGATTTTAATCGTCATCGTCGCGATTTATTACGCCGTGCAGTTTAAACTCCGAAATGATGCCCTGGCGACGGCAGCCCGTTACTATGGCGGGGCCCACAAGTTATTCATCTCACCCGGAATGAAGTGGGACGAGTGGCACGTCGCAGCACGACTGCGCGACGACTATTCCGTCGTCAAAATCAACTCTGGTGTCGTCGTCGAATGCGGAAACTTCCGCATCAAAGAGGAACCGCATGGGGATGTACTCTATGAAGTCGTCAAACAAAATGAGGACTTGAAAGCTTTCCTCGCCTTCTCAAAAATCCACACGTATACGGTATCCCGAAAAGACGGCATCGTCGAATATCGTTTCACGAACTTACGGTACTTCACAAAAGATGTCTACCCATTCGTTGCCGTCGTCCGAATCGATGAGGCGTCCCAACAAATCGTCAGTTCCTATACGGGTTGGGTCTTTAGCGAACGGACGCTGCAAAAGAAACTGATTATCCCTGCTTTATAAACAAAAACTCCGTGTCCGTGGTCAACCGACCAAGACAGGGAGTCTTTTTCTGTTCATTTACTGGACGTCGCGTCCGAGCATCAAGTGCTTAAACTTTTCATTCGATGTATTGAAGCGGTGCAACATCGCGCCATGTTGTTTGATTTGTTGCTCGACGAACCGGACGGCGACAGCCTCACCTTGATATTTTTCGCCTGCCCGGGCAAGCGTCGCCTCGAAATCTTCCCAAAGGACTTCGACCCATGTCAATGCCTCGATTGGCGTTAATACCGGATTGACGGCTTGTAATTCTCCTGCTAGTTGCTCTAGTGCCGCTGTGCGGTTTTCTCCCATCATACACCCTCCTCAGAATGAATCAGCGCAAGCGGAATCGCGACTTCATTGACGGTTCCTTCAAAATGCCCCCAACCCATGACGCCGTTGACGAAATGTAATTCGAATACCGCCTCTTCCCCTTCGACTTGGTAAAGTTGTCCGGTTTCGAACTGACTTGCATCGACGAGATAACTTTGTGCCATCGCGATTTTCCGAATGACGACTTCGACTTCACTCATGTTCCCATGCTGCTCCGCTTTTCTTTTTTGCTCGTTTAGTTTCGTGACGAGCATTTCTAATTCGTATTTCGATAATTGACTCATCCGTGTTTCCATCAAAAAACTCCCCCTCTTCGTCATTAGTATATACGAAAAGGAGGAGTCATATCATGGTGTTAGCTCGATTTCAGCTCAAGATTCCGTTTGCTTTGAAGGGCGTACATCTTCGCGTAAATCCCTTTTTCCGACAAGAGCACGTCATGTGTACCACGCTCCATGATTTGACCGTGATCGAGGACGATGATTTCATCGGCATCTTTAATCGTCGACAACCGGTGCGCGATGATGAAGGTCGTCCGTCCTTTCGTCAACGTCAGCAAGGCTTCTTGAATCATCGCTTCCGTCTCAGAATCGACACTTGCCGTCGCTTCGTCAAGAACGAGAATCGCGGGATCAAAGGCAAGCGCACGGGCAAAACTGATTAATTGCCGTTCCCCCGCAGACAAGGTCGCACCTTTTTCGATGACCGGTTCGTCTAAGCCATGCGGAAGTCGATCGATGAAGCGGTCTGCTCCGACGGCAACGATTGCCTGGCGGACACGCTCTTCCGAAATCGATGGATTATCCAGTGTAATGTTCGAACGAATCGTTCCTGTAAACAAGAACGGATCTTGTAAGACGATTCCCATGTGGTCACGGACCGCTTGTTTCGGTAACGTCGTAACATCTTGTCCGTCAATCAGGAGATGACCGGACGAAGGATCATAAAAACGCATCAACAGGTTCATGATTGAGCTTTTCCCACTCCCCGTATGCCCGACGAGGGCGATGGTCGCACCAGGACGTGCCTCAATCTCGATTTGACGTAAAACCGGATACCCCTCTTCATAGCTGAATCCGACGTCTTTAAACTCGACGCGCCCTGAGAAACGGGGAATCCGACCTTGTTCGACCGGTTCACCTTTTTCGTCGAGCAACTGGAACATCCGGTCGGCCGAGACGAGTGCTTGTTGGAGCGGTGACAGTTGATTCATGATTTGTGTGACCGGTTCGAACAGACGCGACACGTAATCAATGTAGGCATAGAGAATTCCGAGTGATAAAAATGTCCCGTTCGTTAAACTTTGACCGGCAACGACCCAAATCAATAAGGCGAGCGTCAAGTTTTTTAAGAAATACGATAAGTTGTGTGACATCAATGCATCGAGCCGTAACAATTTCGCACGGGTTTGATAGTTTTCTTCATTTTTCTGTTCGAATTCAGCGAGCACTTCTGCTTCACGGGCGTACGACTGAATGATCGGCATCGTCTGGATGTTTTCATTCAATTGTCCGTTCATATCCGCGACGAGTGCCCGGACTTTAAAGTTGTTTTCCGTCGCAAACTTTTGGAACAGTTGAATCCAAAAATAGACGATCGGGATAATGGCTAAGGAAACGAGACCCAGCCGGACATCCAGGAAGAACATCGCGACGAGAATCCCTGCCATCGTGATGATGCCTGAGAACACACGCGCCAGGACACCGAGGTAGAGATCCCGGATCGTCTCCGTATCGTTCGTGACACGACTGACGATTTTACCAATCGGTGTCTGATCGAAGTAACGGACCGGCAAGCGTTGCAGATGTGAAAAGACATCAAGCCGCATCCGTTTAACGATTTTATGCGCTGAGCGTTGCAATAAGATTTGTTGGACCCAGTTCAGGCCCGCTGCGATCAACAGCAAAATGATATAAAAGAACGATAACCAACCAATCGCCTTTAAGTCCGAGGCATAAAAATCATAGACTTGTCCTTGCGTGAGCTTTTCGACACCGGCGTACCGAAACGTTTCCTCTCCTCGCGTGACAGTTAACGTGTCCCCCGCGACTTGACGTTCGCCACCACTGACGACTTGTTCCGGAACGAAATAATACCCCGCCTTCGACTGGACGATCGAGATCGGACCGATGACCGCCGACTTCGGAACGTCTTGCGACTTCGCAAAACGTCGTCCGTCATAACCGACCGTCCCCCCCGATTCGACTTCCACCCAGTCTTTTTCGATTGCGACGATGTGTTCGTCGATGATGATTTTTGCGATATACGGTCCTGTCAGTTCAGCTCCGACCGCTAAAATAAGCAAGAAAAGCCCGAGAAAGATTGCGCGTTTCTCATGCATCGCATAGCGGACGAGTGAACGAATCGTCGTTTTCCGTCTGACGGGATCGAGTAAATAATTTTCTTGTTCAGTCAATTTCAGCACCTCCTGCCTTACGTTTCTTCACTTTGTCGTTCGAATTGTTCTGCATACCAGCCACGTCGTTCCATCAGCTGTTCATGCGTTCCCCGCTCACTGATCACGCCGTCTTGTAAGACGAGAATTTCATCCGCATGCGCGACGGCAGACAACCGGTGCGCAACGATCAATGTCGTTGACTGATGACGGTTCGTCCGGATCGCGTCGATGATTTGTGATTCCGTTTTCGCATCAACGGCTGACAACGAGTCGTCGAGCAACAGCAACTCCGGTTTCTTCAACATCGCCCGGGCAATCGACAAGCGTTGTTTCTGTCCACCGGAAAGCGTGACCCCCCGTTCTCCGACCATCGTTTGTAACCCTTGGTCAAGCGTCTCGACATCCGTCGTAAAGGCCGCTAAACGAATCGCTTCTTGCAACTCAGCTTCTGTTGCCTCACCCGCCCCGAACAAAATGTTATCGCGTACGGATTTTGAGAAGAGTAGATGCTCTTGCGAGACATAGCCCGTCCACCCGCGGACGGTCTCCAGTGCGACGTCTTCATAGGGGGTTCCATTTACTTTCAACATGTCTCGTCCAATCGGATACTCCCGTAAAAATTGGCGTAAGAGCGTTGTTTTCCCAGATCCAGTCGGACCGACGATTCCAATCGTCTGTCCGTGTTTGATCGTCAAATCAATCCCGTGTAACGACGGATGATTCATCTCTGGATACGTAAACGTCAAGTTAGCCAGAGTAATCATTTCCGGTCGCACAACTTCGACTTTCGGTGTCGATGTGATCAGCGGTTTGACACGCATCGTCGCTTCTAAGCGATCGAGACTCGCCGTCCCGCGCTGGATGACGTTGATGAGCTCACCGAAGGCATACATCGGCCAAATCAACATCCCGAGGTAAATATTGAAAGCGACGAGCTGACCGAGCGTAATATCGTTCGTAAAGACAAGGTACGTCCCGAACGATAGACCAATTAAATAGCTGACACCGACCAATAACTTGATGATCGGTTCGAATAAGACGTCAATTTTTGCGACATGCATGTTTTTTTCGAAGACATCCGTCGTCGTGTCATCGAATTTTTTGACATCAATCTCTTCTTGGACGAACGAGCGGATGACACGAAGTCCGGAAATCGATTCGACGACCTGGTCATTCATCGTTCCAAACGCATCTTGGGCGACGATGAAGCGGCCGTGAATTTGACTTCCGAGCTTGTTCATCGCATACGCGAGGAGCGGCATCGGAAGGAGTGCCGCGAGCGTCAGTTTCCAATCAATCGCGACCCCCATCACGACGAGGGTAATCGCCGTCATATTCAGCGAATCGACAAGCGTCAACACACCGAATCCGGCTGTTCGTTCGATCGCTTTTAAGTCATTCGTCGCAAGCGCCATCAAATCTCCTGTTCGGTTCTTTTGATAAAATGTCGGCGTCAATTTCAGTAAATGTGTAAAGAATCGGCTTCGTAATGTCCGTTCGAGTAAAAATGCCGTCCCGAACAATTTCGCGAGCCATAGATACGTCAAAATAAACGAAGCGATCGAAATTACGAGCAGTCCGACGACATATTGAATCAGTGTCGTCCGGTCCATCGACCCGGACCGTAACCCGTCAATCACTTTTCCAATCAGCCACGGCGGCGTTAAATCAATAAAACCCGTGATAATTAAGAGTACGACGGCAATCAGATAAGATGTTTTGTGTTCTTTTAGAAACCAACTGAGTTGGCGAAATAATCGCACGATGGTTCCCCCCTTTGTGTCATGTTATGGTGTTCCTTTTTTCCGAACGCACAAAAAAGGCATACTGATTTCCGGAAGCAGTCCGAGAATCAATATGCCTTGAAAAGACGATATGAATCAAAAATATGGTCTGCGCGCTCGGGGAACGGATTCCCTGTCAATCGCACACTAAAATGAGTGTTTATACGAGTTCGAGAGTCTCCGCCATATTCAACTGTCCAATAGTAGATGCGATAACAAGTTGCTTTTTCATGTGACGGTTCCTCCTTTTCTTAATCTGAGCGTAGAATAGCACAATTGTCGGACAATTGTCAATTTTCCATCTTGCTATTTAGGAGAATGAGTTTTCAATTTTTTCAAAAGGAAAGACGCTTGTCAGATTCCTTCTTCTTCTTGCTTGACCTGTTCGATGACTGTTGCCACGATTGCATATGGGAACCCTTTTCGAACGAGTGCTTGTTTCGTTTTTTGTTCTCGGGCAAATGGCTCCAGTTTATGATATTTCGGATAATATTTACGCGCTTGATAGAGCGCCGCCTCTTCTTCCGCGTCGACTTCGACTTCCTCAAAGACGATTTGAAACCCTTGTTGCGTCACTTCTGACGAAAAACCACGTTGCATCAGAGTTTGTTGCAGTTTCTGTTTCAATTCCCGGACCGAACGCCGCGCTAATTCCTTTTGTTTTTGGCGCAAGAACTTGACGACCTTCTCAAGCTCTTCTTCTTCCGTAAACTGTCGTAACGCTTCATCGATAAACTCTTTTTTTACCTTCAATGCTGCTAAATCACGCCGGATTCGTCCCGGACCTTGGGGAGTCGTCGCTTTTTTCGTCGCCGTATAGGCAAGGGCAAACTGCTGGTCATCGATATACTTTTGTTCCGTCAGGCGCTGAATCGCATGTTTGATTGCGTGTTCCGGCGTTTCCTTTTCGATCAAATGCGTTTCGACTTCGCTCGTCGCCCGCATCCGGTAAGACAAATGGTTCAACGACAACCGGTAAGCTTTTTGTTCTTCTTCCGCCGTCAACACTTCCTTGACGAAGTCGTCATCGATTTCCTTATCACGCTCAAGGTTATATTTAATTAAGATGTCAACATCGACGGCAAACGCATACTCTTCTTTTCCGTCCCGTTCGATATAGATATTAAACCGTTCATTATTTTTCTTTTGGGTTGAAATCCGTTTAATCTTCAAGGGGGTATCCTCCTATATGAAACTGAATACTTAACGATAACATGCTTCCTCATGTTTGAGTGAAACTGACAAACGGGAACATATGTACAAGATTGTTGAAAGGGATGATACAGATGAAGATTGCGATTACAGGTGGGACAGGAATGATTGGGCAGGCGCTCTCGAAACGATTGATTGCGGAGGGGCATCATGTCTATATTTTGACCCGGTCCGTACAAGACAACACAGAACACACTACTTACGTTGAGTGGTTGACGTCGTCCGCCGCTCCAGAACAGCAGCTTGAAGGTATCGATGCCTTTATCCACCTGGCTGGCGCTTCCATCAATGATGGTCGCTGGACGGAAGAACGGAAACAAACGATTCTGCAAAGCCGGATCGATTCGACGAAAGAGTTAGTCCGCATCAACCAGGCATTAACAACGAAACCGGCTGTCGTCCTCTCCGCTTCCGCTGTCGGCATCTATGGACAGGACCGGCACCAGACATTCACGGAGGAACAGCCACTCCCGCCGACAAGTGACTTCCTCAGTCAAGTCTGCGTCAAGTGGGAAGCGTTAGCCCAACCAATCGCTGACCTCGGGATTCGGCTCGTCCATCCGCGGATCGGTGTCGTCCTTAGTAAAGAAGGCGGAGCCTATCCATTGATGCGCCTCCCCTACAAGCTTTTCGGCGGCGGGACGATGGGCGACGGAAAGCAATGGGTCTCTTGGGTTCATATCGACGACCTCGTTGAATTATTCATCTTTGCCCTTAAAACAAATCAACTCACTGGTCCGCTTAACATTACGGCACCGCATCCGGAAACGATGCGTCAGTTCGGAAAAACAATCGGAAAAACGTTACAGCGCCCCCACTGGTTACCGGCTCCGCGCTTTGCTCTCGAACTCGCACTCGGTGAAAAAAGCGTCATCGTCCTCGAAGGAGCACGCGTCATTCCGAAAAAAGCACTCGAAAATGGGTTCAAGTTTCGGTATGCTGAATTAAAGGATGCACTAAGCAACTTAGAGCAGACAAACTAATACAGGGGCTGACGAAACGTTGAACGTATTAATACGCAATGCACACATTTTCCCGATCACAGCAGATAGTTTTTATGGTGATATTCGCATCAAGGATGGCAAAATCCACGAAATCCACGAGTTACTTGACGTTCAAGACAACGAACGTGTCATCGAAGCCGAAGGACGCTTTTTATTGCCGGGCTTCATCGACGCCCATACCCATCTCGGGCTTTATGACGAAGGAACGGGAACGGTCGGAAATGACGCCAACGAAACGATTTTCGCAATGACACCGCACCTGCGTGCGATTGACGGCGTCTATCCGCTGGACGAAGGATTCAAGGAAGCGATTGAACATGGTGTCACGACCGTCCAAGTCATGCCGGGCAGCATGAACATCATCGGTGGTGTGACGAGTGTCATCAAAACGCACGGACGCTTTATCGACGATATGATTTTACGGAAATATGCCGGTCTGAAGATTGCGCTTGGTGAAAACCCGAAACGTGTCCACAGTGCCGGACGTGCAGGAGAATTGACGCGGATGGGCATCATGGGCATGCTCCGCGAAGCGTTCCTCGAAGTGAAGATGCAACGGACGGCAGATACGTTCGCTCACCGAATGATTGAACGCGTCCTGAATAAAGAGATGCCACTTCGCGTCCATGCACACCGGGCGGATGATATCCTGTCTGCCATCCGCTTCGCTGAAGAATTTAATCTCGATGTCCGGATCGAACACTGCACGGAAGGTCATCTCGTCGCAAAAGAATTACAACAATTGCCGATTGAACACGTCACCGTCGGACCGACCTTCACCCGCAAATCAAAAATCGAGCTTAAAAATAAGACATGGGAGACGTATCGCGTTCTCCACGAACATGGTCTCGAAGTCTCGATCACGACCGATCATCCGTACACGCCTGTCCAGTACTTGAACTTGTGCGCAGGACTCGCCGCTCGTGAAGGCTTACCCGTCGACATTGCCCTCCGCGCCATCACGATCAATCCAGCTCGTTCGCTTGGCGTATCGGATCATGTCGGATCGATTGAAGTCGGAAAAGATGCTGACTTAGTGTTATGGAGCCATTTCCCACTTGATTATTTAGCAAAACCGCTCATGACGATGATTGACGGAAACGTCATTTTTGAACACACGCATTTAACCTCGATGTCTTAAAAAATCAGCCTTTGATTTTAACGCTAAAACGTTGAAAATCAAAGGCTTTTTTCTTTGTGAAAAACAGTCATTTTCATTTGCAAAATTTGTCTTGTTTTTGTATGTTTTTTCACAAAAATTATTTACTTGCATTTTTAAAAAAAGAAGGTAATATTATCTTATCCGACAACTGAAGAAGGCATACCATGCGCGGTTCAAACGAGTCAGACAGGTAGCTTTCGACAATCATTCTAGCGGTCTTAAGAAGGAGGAATGGAAGTATGCTCAAGCAACGGGAGCTGAGCGACTGCGCTGATTTGTTCGAACTGATGCAGCATCAAGACGTATATCCGTACGTCCGCCAAAAAACACGGTACTTTGATGAATTTCTGTTTACTACAAAGCAGGCAATCGAAGAGGAAGAACGTGGTGAACTTGTCTCACGTACAATCCTGGATGAATTCGATCAACCAATCGGTACAATCAGTTTACTCGATATCGAAGGACATTATGGTTTTCTCGGTACATGGTTAGGTAAACCGTATCATGGAAAAGGCTATAACAACCTTGCAAAAGAAGCATTCTTTTCCGAGCTGTTTTTCGAACTCGGTTTCGAGAGTGTCTTTATGAAGATACGCCAGACGAATATCCGTTCACAAAAAGCAGCTGAAAAATTGCCTTATGCCTTTTGTGCGGATGAACTCCGTCCAACGTTACTCGAACAATTGAATACAGGCGAGACCCAGTTCACGCTGTATGAAGTATCAAAGTCGAGTTTCCACATGTATATTCATGGTCGTGAGCTCGAAACGGTCTACGAACAACAACTCGAAGCATGAGTGGCATCGCCCACTCGTGCTTTTTTTGTCGTACTTTTGATGCGGCGTGAAACGCTCAAATGGTATGATTAAAAAAAACTCACCGGTCAACTGGGTTCAAATCCCGTTTCCCGGATGAATGAGGAGCGATTTGAATGGCAGAACAGTTTAAAATACTCGTCGTCGATGATGAAGCACAGATGCGCGATTTACTCGTATCAAACCTTGAAAAAGAAGCTTACGTCACGACAACTGCGACGAATGGACAAGAAGCAATCGATAAAATTCAACAGGATACCTTCCATCTCATTTTACTTGACGTGATGATGCCTGAAATGGATGGACTGACGGCATGCATGCGGATTCGCGAATTTTCAAATGTCCCGATCATCATGTTGACGGCACGTTCGGACGAACTCGACCGGATTCATGGTTTAAAAATCGGTGCCGATGACTACATCACGAAACCTTTTAGTCCACGGGAACTCCTTGCGCGAATCGAAGCGACGCTCCGCCGGTCGCACCGTTTCGCTGTCGATCAATCGGCGTCGTTATCGATCGGCAAACTCGAACTCGATACAGAAAGCCGAAGCGTCCACGTCAGCGGTAAACCAGTCAGCCTGACACGAAAAGAATTCGACTTGTTGCACTTGTTCGTCCAACATAACGACAAAGTTTTTTCTCGCGAACAACTGCTCGACCAGATTTGGGGAGCCGATTATATCGGAAACTTACGGACGGTCGATACGCATATCAAAACACTTCGCCTGAAACTCGGAGAAGCTGGGGGCGCCATTCAAACGGTCTGGGGCATCGGCTATAAATTCGAGGAAGTATGATTAAACGCTACACGATCCGAAAGCGGATTTGGATCACAATTTGGTTCACGAGCGTCTTTTCGGCGATTCTCTTCCTGTTACTCACGTTTTATCTGTACGACCGGTTTTATCTCCAGACACAAGAAGACATCTTGCTGAACCGCGGTGAAAAATTGATTAACATCTATGAATCGGAAGGCCTGTCCGGTGCTTTTTATGACGGAATGACCTATACGAACGAGCTGACGGAATCAAAAGTCTTTTTCATCGATTTCTTACAAAAGAATCCGGGCGGACTGCGTTTCCTGACGAACGAAGATATCGAACAGCTCCGAAACGGCCAAACGGTCGTCTCGAGCCGGACCCATCCGATTGAAGGCACTGATATTTTGATGACGGGATTTCCAATCATCGAAAACAACCGGTTAGTCGGGACGTTGATCCTCTACCTTGAACTGGGACAGATCAGTGAACCGTTCCGCCCTCTGCGGCTGATGATTTTCTTCATGATCGGCTTAATCGTCCTCAACCTCGTCATCTTCGGTCGACAAATCATCGATACGATCATTCGTCCATTGATTGACATGAAACGGGCCTCGACGGTCTATGCCCAAGGTGATTTTGATTACCGGATTCCGATTCAATCGGATGATGAAATCGGGGAGCTTGCCGAAACATTGAACAAAATGGCAGAATCACTTGGCGAAGTCGACGAACAGCGAAAAGAGTTCCTCGCGAATGTCAGCCACGAACTCCGGACACCCTTGTCCTATATCCGTGGTTATACGGAAATGATGCAAGATGAACATTTAGACACGAAGACACGCGATCAGTATTACCAAATCATCGAACGGGAGACGGAACGTCTGCAGCGTCTCGTCAACGATTTACTCGACCTCGCGCAACTTGAACGGGACTCGTATCCGATGACGAAACAACCGCTCGTTTTCAGCCAGGTTCTCGAAGATGTCGTCTACCGGATGGCACCGATCGCGCAAGCAAAAGGCATTCAACTCGTGACAGACTTTGATCCGAGTCAAATCGTCCTCGGTGACAATGACCGGTTGGAACAAGTCATCGGAAACCTGATTGACAATGCCCTTCGGTACACACCGTCTGACCGTTCGATTTACTTGACGACGAAAACGGATG
Source organism: Exiguobacterium sp. s127 (assembly GCF_018618695.1). Taxonomy (NCBI): domain Bacteria; kingdom Bacillati; phylum Bacillota; class Bacilli; order Caryophanales; genus Exiguobacterium; species Exiguobacterium sp. s127. The sequence continues at coordinate 19,321 of NZ_JACSMO010000020.1, forward strand.
GCAATTTGACCATCTGTACGATCCGTGATGAAGGAGAAGGAATTCCCCCTGAACATTTAGAGCGTTTGACGAAACGTTTTTATCGTGTCGACAAATCGCGGACACGTAAAGATGGCGGGACCGGTCTTGGCCTCGCGATCACGAAGCACATCATCGATCGCCACGATGGAACGCTTGCCTTTACGTCATCAATCGGACAAGGAACGACCGTCACAATCACGCTTCCCCTCTTACCGGATGAAGACGATGGATTTGCATAACAAAAAAAGTCATCCGTTTTCACGATTGTTTTTCAGAAGTGTTTGCTTAAAAGGAGTGTTTCTTCATCGAAACGAGATTAATTGATTTACTTCAGGGTGCGGACTATTTCGCGGTTCTGATCAGCTTGCTCGTCAGCTTCATCGTCAATATTTTTGGTTTCTTACCGAGTGCTTTCGTCACCGCTGCAAACGTGCTTTACTTCGGTTACTGGGAAGGGTTTTTGTTATCCTTCCTAGGTGAGGCCTTTGGTGCACTCATCGCTTTTTACTTGTACCGGTTCGGTGTCCGTCGTCTTACACCAAAGATTGACTCGGTCCGCGTTCAAAAGTGGACCGACCGGCTCGCTGAAACGAACGGACGTGATGCGTTTTGGCTGATCGTTTTACTGCGTGTCTTGCCGTTCATTCCGTCTGGCCTCGTCACGTTACTGAGTGCGGCTAGTCGTGTCTCTCCGCTCGTTTTTTTCATCGCAAGTACTCTTGGAAAGATTCCTGCTCTATTTATCGAGGTCGCGAGCGTCAGCTGGTTCATCGGAAGCGATGCGGTAATCCAGTGGATTGTCGTCGGTGTCGTCATCGTTCTGTATGCGGCTCACCTCGTCTACAAACAGTATCAATCCAAACAAAAAACGCCGTCTTCTTGATTTACTGAACTGAACCCTAAATGGTGGACACTTGATAAAAGACCCCATTCGGGGTTTTTTGTGTTCAGAGATATCGATATACTATATCTATTCAATTCATACGGGAGGACTATTTATGAACAGACGTACCTTTAATCCAGATCAAATCAGACAACTTGAAGCGAATCCCCACG